>JAOZLQ010000039.1 GCA_029934755.1 Desulfuromusa sp.
ATTTCAGTATATTTACCCAGGACAAGAAGCTGTCGACTATTGGCAGAAAGGGTATTGGCCAGGATTCGGAGTTCTTGGGTTAACGCAGCGCGAGTGGCATAAACTTCTGCGACCAAAACAATACTGCTAATTATAACCAGAAGAACTGCACTAGACAGCATAATGACCACGGTCAGTTTTGTTTTAATCGATAAATTTTTGAAAAATTGCGTCACAGATCACCCGATTCTAAAAGAGATGATCCAGACTAACAATTATTGGTAAGAATTTGAACCTGATTGCACATTTTCCCTTTCTGCATTAGAGTAGCTTCTTCTATAAATTTCATAACGCGGAGCAACAAAGCATGACAAAAATAACTCTTCCATCAGAACGCCAGGTTGGTCACCTAACACTTCTACGTCAAGGTCGAGAAATATCACTGGCAGAATATAACGCCCTGACCATAGACGAACAACTGAACATGATCCATCAATCCCGAGGCAAACAAAAATATGACTTGATCATCAATGCGCAACATATAGAAAAGCTGGTACCTCAACTTCATCCGCAAGAGCTATATCTAACAATCAATGAACTGGGTGCAGAGTATTCAACCGAATTACTTATGCTAGCCAGTCCGGAACAATTAACGACCTTACTTGATCTTGACTGTTGGGATAACGATAATTTAAGTCCAGTACTTTCTTTATATTGGCTGGAACTACTTCTGGGAACTGGTGAGGAACAAATCTGCCAAGTTATTCGACAGATGGAACCTGAAATCTTAGCCCTGTTTCTTAAGAAACACCTGTTCATAATTCGGGGGCTGGAAGCTTATGATGATGATGACGCAGAAAATGCCAAGCGGATGGAAGGTCTCTACGACATTGAATACTCAAGTGAAAATGCAGCTAAAATCATTGGTGCTATTTTAAAAATCTGGCTGGATCGCGAGCAGGAAAGCTACCTGCTAATTATGGAAATGATCCGCAGCGAAAACCTTTCTGTTCTGGAAGAAGAGGTCTACCAAACTCGAAGCAACCGCTTACTTGATTTGGGAATTATCCCCGCCATCGAAGCAAAAGATATTTATAGTTACATAGAGCCAGAAACATTTAACGCCGGTGGGAAGAGCGATTTTCATCTCGAAGCTGACAGTTTGCAACATCCGGCAGCACTGCTCGCTTGTGCCCAACCGCACAACCTTCTTGCCGAAATCCTTGCCAACGGAATTAATCACGATTTGGCTTGTGAACTGCTATTTTTAGCTAATCGCAAGATGAGTGCAGACAATATAGATATTGCTGAAACCAAAAATGTCACTGAAACCTTTCAAGCAACATATGACACCCTCAACTTAGCGCTTGAATTTCTTGCTGAAACAAATCTCGACAAAGCAGAAGAAATCTTTCACAACACTTATCTACTGCACCTGTTTCAGCTGGGATTCAGCCTGATAAAAAAACAGCAGTTAAAAGCAGGAAAAATAAGCTCAAGTCACCTTTATCCATATCTTGACTACCCCGAACTTTTGTTTGTCGATTCATTGCTACAGAACCAACCATATCTTTACCAAGAAGCATTTGGTGAAGAATCTAGCCAACTACAGCCAGTAACCACAATGAAAGAGCTTAAACTGATTGAGCACCGCTTGGGTCAGATTGAATCTCTGCAAAAATTGTTCGACCAGGTCCTCCCCTTTGAACTCCCACAACCAGATGCAGAAACTGATGAATACCCATCTCTCTCGGGAATATTTTTAACAGCTGTAGCCAATCAACTATTGGAACGGAACTTTGCTCCTGATCCCTTGGCAATCATGGATCTTGCACTATTAAAAAATTTGACATTTATCGATAATCAGATAAGTGAATCCTTCAGCAATGATATTTACGACTCAATACAACAACTCGCTCCCGATTGTGTATTTTTTGTCCAGTTCTGCTTAGACATCTGGGAGCAAATCTTTCAAAAGTTAGATCCTTTGACTGAGGAATCCCCTATTTTCAGTACCCTAATACTGTCTCCCGAATAACGAGATATCCTTTCAGTTAGACTAACTTGAATCGTTAGGTAAATCTGCTACCCTAATGAAACAGCTTGCTATCAGGACAATCCGTTTCATCAAGCATTTAACAGTTTAAACATCAGGAAGGCTCATCAATGTTCAAAAAAATCATTTATCTGACAGTATTATTTTGTTGTTTTTCACTGCCTGCCGCTGCCGTAAATCAATCTGGGGCTTTGACCATTTCCCCCCTACTTGGTGGTCACATATTTGAAGGAAACCTATCCTTGGAAACTTCCAGTTTTTGGGGTGTTGGCCTTGGTTACAATTTCACTGAACATTGGTCTATTGAGGGGATTTATATCAAAACTGACCCTGATGCAGAAGATGAATCGATAACTGACACAAAAGTTGAAACATATCATCTTGACGTCCTTTACCATATCTGGCCAGGGAAGAAACTCATTCCCTACGTTGCTGCTGGCCTGGGAGCAATTTATTCTTCTCCTGATGTTGGCCCTGACCGGGATCATTTCCTTTTTAACTACGGCGTCGGGGTTAAATACTTCATTCTGGATGACCTTATTGCTTTGCGTGCTGATGTCCGTCATCTGGTCGATTTCCCGGAGCCCGACAACAGTCTGCAATACTCAGCTGGGCTGGTTTTCCAACTCGGCAAACCTGCTCCGGCTCCTGAACCAATTGCCACACCAAAATCAGCTCCGGCACCAACACCACTTGATAGTGATGGCGACAGTGTTATTGACAGCAAGGATCAATGTCCGAAAACCCCTGCAGGTGTTACAGTTAATTCCGTAGGGTGTTCTCTTGACAGTGACAACGATGGCGTTTACGACCACCAAGATAAATGTCCACAAACTCCCGCAGGTATTATTGTCGATACAACAGGGTGTCCATTGGATCGCGATAAAGACGGTGTTTATGATTATCTTGACAGATGCCCCGGGACACCACTTGAAGCTCCAGTTAACAGTAAAGGTTGCCCGTTGGATTCTGATGGTGATGGAGTGTTTGATTACCTTGACAGGTGTCCGAATACTCACTTGGGTGTATCGGTTGACAGCAACGGTTGTCTGACCAAACTAACTCTACATATCAACTTTGGTCACGACAGCAGCAAAGTCAGTTCTGAATATGATGGCGAAATTGCCAAGGCCGCTCAATGTATCAATAATTATCCCGGCAATATCGTTTTCATCGATGGCCACACCGACAATACTGGCGCAGCGGCATATAATCAGAAACTCTCTGAACAACGTTCAGCAGCGGTTAAAAGTCGATTAATTGAAAGATTCAACATTCCAGCATCGAGAATGACTTCACGTGGTTTTGGTGAAGACCAACCGGTCGCAAACAATGAAATTTCTAAAGGGAGAGCCCTGAACCGTCGGGTGGAGGTTGCCTGTGGGGCTAAATAAGAAAATCGGAAGTTAAAAGTAAGATAAATGCAGGTTGGAAATTATTCTGACCTGCATTTATACTGTCAAACTACAGCGGTAACTCTTTTATCTGTAAGCCTGTAGAGTTTTTTTCAGGGTAAAGAAATATTAAAATGGTCCGTTCAGGATAATCTTGCAGATACTCGAATACGGCAGCAAAATACTGAATTTTACCCCGTCGGTCCATCTCTGCTAATTCTTGTTTAACCCGCGCTCGCACAGCTGCATTTTCTTTCTCAGATAACTCAGTATTGAAAAAATCCGGGGCTGATCCACTAACAACGCGCTGGTGATGGGCATAATCCCGACCGAGTAATTCACGATAAACGAGCAATTTTCTACCACTAAAACATTCTCGTAGATAGCAATCAATAGCCAGGTACTGATCCTGCAACGAACGACTTTGCTGGTATAAACTTTTCTTGCGCCAGAATATATCCAGATCTTCCAACAGCCGTGACAACCACGAAAAATCCTCAATTAATTTTTCAAATAAAAAGGTAAACCGCTGACTATTGACAAATAGATCCAATAATCTGCCAATACCACGCAACCGCTCCAGATCATCAAATTCAAGATCTTTTGATTCCAGGATTGAATAAGGTGGATTTGGATCATATTTAATTCCCCAACTCTCTGCCTGCAATCGTAATGGGGCTCCTGGCAATAATTTGACCGGCTCGATTTGCAGATGATGTGCGCCAAGAGCAGATACCCAGTCTATTGAGTTAAGAAACTGCGAAAAATCTTCTCCCGGTAACCCAGCAATCAAATCCAGATGCAGATGAATTTTAGTGTGCCTTTGTAAAAATCGGACATTTTCCGCCAAACGCTCCATAGATGCTGTGCGACCTACATTCAGCAACGTTTCAGGGAGGGTGGACTGTACGCCGATCTCAAACTGGAATATCCCCTCCGGAACTTGTCGTAATAATTCCAGCGTTGCTGCATCAAGCAAGTGAGCACCAATCTCAAAATGAAAATGGCTGGAACGGTTATGCTGCAAAATAAAACTAAATATATCGCGGCTACGTTGATTATTATAATTGAATGTTCGATCAACAAATTTGATTTTTGCCACTTGGGTATCCATCAATATTTTCAGATCAGACTTAATCCTCTCCATAGAAAAAGATCTAACCCTCTCATCTAAAGCACTCATACAGAAACTACAAGTATATGGACAACCACGACTACTTTCATAATATACCAGCCCACGTGTCACATCGACCAACCCGGAGGCAAATGGTGAGGGGATTTGATCAAGTGATTCCAGCAGGCTCAGACCATTATATTCCGGCTGTTCAGGCAACCGTATACCAGATTTTGGTTCAACGTTTTCTCCCTTTTCCCAGGCTGACAACAAACACCTGAGAGGGGTTTCCCCTTCACCACAAATCACTGCATCCACGGGATAGCGTTGAAAAAAATCATCATTTTCAAAGGAGATTTCCGGACCACCAAGAACAATTTTCAAATCAGGATTAATCCGCTTAAGACAAACAACTAATTCTAAAGTCATAATCCGGTTCCACAAATAAACCGAAAAACAAATCACATCAGCATGACAGTCAATAATCTGGGCCAACACTAACTCTTTTGGTTCATTGACCGAATATTCGCGAATCATGATATCTTTGAATTCATCTTGACAATACGTTGCCAAACAAGGCAACGCTAGACTGGCATGGATATATTTACTGTGTAGAGTGGTGAGTAAGATTCGCATGGCAGGGAGAATAACTTATTCAAATTCCATATCCAAGCAAAGATATTTTTATGTTATCCTCCCCACCGTGAAAGGAACCAATATAAATGAGTCAACAAAAAACTATTTTGGCCGTTATCGCCGATGATACAGGTGAGGTATTTGAGCATCCTGAGCTTTTATTGGCAGGGATGAATGGAATGACAGTTTGCCATCCTGAAGCTGACGAACTGATTCCGCTACCGGAAGGGAGCCGTCTTTTTACCATTCCAGGAACTCCACCAATTGGCTTTGATCGACACAGTGGAAAACAAAAGACAATTGATTCACTACCAGAAAGCTGGGGCGGAGGTCCAGCCCAGGCCGTTTCTGCTTTCACGACTCCTGCTTTTACCCGGACACTGCTCCCTGCAGCTGCTTATGATAAAAAAAATATGGAATTGACCCTCTGGTCATATACCGCTGTTGGCTGGTGTGTTGAAGAAGAGCGTTTTTACGTTGCAGCAGTGCGCGTTGACCGTAATCAGCAGTGGGAACCTGAACATTTTGATGATCGAATACTTGAACCATTAGTGCGAAAGCGGGTTGCCGAGCAACCGGAGAACCGCCTGATCAAACAGCTTTCCCGCTGCGCCTTGGACTATCATTGTTTTGCTGCCAAAAATCTCTTTTTCGGTCGTTGGGAAGCCCCACTCCCCTGCTCCCCGGCCTGCAACGCTCACTGCATCGGTTGTATTTCTCTGCAGGACGAACCTGAAACCTGTCAAGCCAGCCAGGATCGCTTAACATTTGTGCCAACAGTTCAGGAACTCTGCGAAGTCGCAATTCCCCACCTGCAAAGTGCGGAAAATGCCATTGTTTCTTTTGGTCAAGGTTGTGAAGGAGACCCCATTTTACAAGCGGACAGAATTGCAGATTCTGTTAGAGAAATGCGCCGGCAAACGTCACGTGGCACCATTAATTTTAATTCTAATGCCTCAATTCCCAATGCCATTGACAAACTGGCTGAAGCAGGGATCGATTCGATCCGTATCTCACTTAATTCTGTGCAAGAACGCTTCTACAACCCTTACTACCGCCCCACTGCTTACCATTTTAAGGATGTCATTGAATCGGCACGTCGGGCAAAGCAACACGGTCTGTTCACCATGCTTAACTATCTGGTTTTCCCTGGGATAACAGATCGAGAAGATGAAATTGAAGAGCTACTGGAGCTAGTCGAAAATATCGGGATTGATATGATTCAAATGCGCAACCTAAGTATTGATCCCCAACTCTATTGGAAATCTCTAGGGGCCGAAGGTTCAGGTATCGGGATGAAGAAAATGTTAGATCGGGTCAAAAATGAGATTCCACGCCTTCAATACGGTTATTTTAACCGCACCAAGGAAAATTTCTATCCTCAGGAGTACGAAACTGACTGGCCACTTCCAGCTATTTTATAACAGAATATCAGCGTAAAGATATTTATTATTAACGACTTTCCAACCATATTTAATTATCCGATGTAAGTTTTCTACATTAAACGCACCTTTATTTAATTTTCTCTTATTGCTTGATTTTAATAGTAATTATGGTATTATACGTTATTAATCCAATGCAACTCATTGCCATTCATTGTAACGAGCGATACAGATAATGCATACAAATCTCCAGGAACTCATTGAAAACAAGATAAGACTCCCCTCTCCTCCGGCTATTGCTGTACAGATTCTTAATACCGTGCAGAAGAAAGATGCTGCATTTACCGACTTAGCTGAAATCATTTCAGCAGATCCGGCATTAACCGGTAAAATGCTTCAAATTGCCAATTCTGGCTTTTATTCCTTCAAAAATGAAGTGACCAGCATTGAACGAGCATTAACTGTTCTTGGTACGAATATCGTCAAGAATATTGCACTATCATTTGTTATTTCAACCGAATTGCGTGGCGAACGACAATCCAGTTTTGATTTTGAAGACTATTGGCGCCGCTCCATCACTTCTGCTGTTGCAGCTGAACTTCTAACTCAACAGTTAGATCAAAAAAATGAAGATATGTTTGTTACAGCATTACTCCACGATATCGGCATGCTGACTCTCTTCATGCATAGTCGGGATGATTACAGTGATCTGCTGCATAAATCCACACTTTCAGACCAATCGCTGATCGCTCTAGAACGTGAAAAATACGATTATGACCATCAACAGGTTGGTGCTGCACTGATCAGTAAATGGGGTCTTCCTGCTAGTATTCATAATCCAATTAGACACCACCACAATCCAGAGTCTGCACCGGAGAATTGCAGGGAAACCACGAAAGTTCTCTATTTTGCCGATCAACTATCCACAATTTACAATAGTTCTGATGCTGCAGAAAAAGTTCGTTTTTTACAAAATGAATTAGCCGAATATTTTTCCTTAAGCCCAGACCAGATAAAAACTCTTTTAGATGAAGTCGCTAAAAAAAGTGTCGAAATTTTAAAAACCTTCGATATTGAACCAGGCGATATGAAACCCTATTCACAGATGCTGCAAGAAGCTAATGAGGAGTTGGGACGTCTCAATCTTTCTTACGAGCAGCTTGTCATTGAACTCAAAGAAGCAAAAGAAAAATCTGATCGACTAGCTAACGAACTAAAAGATGCCATTTTACGTCTCAATGACCTGGCTTATACAGATGCTCTGACAGGATTGTATAACCATCGCTATTTTCAAGATAGTTTGAGCTCTGAGCTGGCAAGGGCTGCAAGATACCATTCATCAGTTTCACTCATCATTTTCGATATTGATTTCTTTAAAAAAGTGAATGATACCTACGGACATCCTGCCGGTGATCAAGTATTGGCTAATATTGGCCGTGAAATTAAAAAGGCTGTCCGCCCAAGCGATATTGTTGCTCGTTACGGTGGCGAAGAATTTGCTGTCATACTGCCTGAAACAGATATCAACGGAGTCAAAGTTTTTGCCGCACGGCTCAGACGCTGTGTAGAAGGGATTATTACTCAGGTAGAAGAACAGCAGATAATGGTTACAATCAGCGTAGGGGGAACAACATTCGATCCAGAGCAGACTGAAGTCAGAAAAAATACTTTGATTCAAACCGCTGATCGAGGACTTTATATGTCCAAAAACAATGGTCGAAATCAAGTCGTGATTCTGGCAACAGAGAACGCTCCTCTATCCTGAAAATCATTAAATGGAACGACTATGCAAACAAATGAAAATTTCCTTTCCATACAACATCTGATTGAAAAAGAGCTGAACCTCCCCTCTCCCCCGGCTATTGCAGTAAAAATATTGAACGCCGTGCAAAAGGACGATGGTGCACTAGCTGAGCTGGGTACAATTATTTCGGTAGATCCTGTTTTAACAGCAAAAATGTTGCGGGCTGCTAATTCTCCTCTTTTTTCTCGCAACGGCGAAATTACCGATATCAACCGAGCCATTTCCATCCTCGGCACTAACACCATAAAAAATATTGCCCTCTCTTTCGTGATTGCAACCGAACTCAGTAATAATGAAGATAGTAGTATTAATATTGATCATTACTGGCGGCGTTCAATCACAGCGGCTGTTGCAGCAGAGCTACTAACAAAAACAATGCAACTCGAATATGACGATATTTTTGTCACAGCACTCCTTCAGGATATCGGCATGCTAGTCATCAGTATGACCAAAGGAGACGCATACAGGGACATGTTGAAAGAGGCTCAAGTATCTCATCTAAGTCTACTCGAGCTAGAAAAGAATCAATACGGTTTTGACCACCAACAGGTTGGCTATGCCTTGTTGATGAACTGGCAGTTACCTAACTCGATTACCGAACCAATTTTGTATCATCATCTTTCAAAAAACACTCCAGATACTTGCTATAAATCTGCAGAGGTTCTCTATTTGGCCGATCAACTATCAGCGATTTACAACGAACCAGAAACCGCTGAAAAAGCGCGTAATATTCAACAAACGCTGATTGAAAAATTCGATATTAATAAAACTCTAGCTCTTGAATTAATTGATGATGTTGCCACCACTAGCACTAAAATGATCACAACATTTGAGCTAGACCCTGGTGAAATAAGACCTTACTCGTTGTTACTCCAGGAAGCTAATGCTGAACTTGGAAAGCTGAATCTAAGCAACGAACAGATAATTCTTGAGATGAAGGAAGCAAAAGAAAAGGCAGAAAGGGTCACTCATGAACTACGAGACGCCAATACTCGCCTTAAAGAACTGGTCTACCGAGATGGACTGACTGGTCTCTATAATCATCGTTATTTTCAGGAATCAATCGGTCAGGAAATTGCTCGGGCCAGCCGCTATCATTCATCCGTGTCATTAATTATGTTTGATATTGATTTTTTCAAAAAAGTCAATGATACCCACGGTCATCCTGCCGGGGATCTAGTCCTCATGAATATAGCCAGAGCCGTTACAAGCGCAGTTCGACCCTGTGATATTATCGCCCGTTATGGGGGAGAAGAGTTTGCTGTGATTCTGCCAGAGACCAGCGCATCAGGGGTCAAAGTTTTTGCGGCCCGTCTCAGACGTTGTGTTGAAGGGATAGCAACTCTTGTGGATGGACAGCTTATCTACGTCACCGTCAGTGCTGGGGCAACAACCTTCAGTAAAGATGGTGTTCAAGTAACAAAAGATGTCTTAATTGATACCGCTGACCGTGCGCTCTATATATCAAAACAAAACGGTCGCAACCAAGTAACGGTTCTTGAGCCAAAACTAGCTATCAACGAATATGATTGATGGCTAGAAAGCCCATCTTCCCCCGGCAATAACTGGATACTTTGAGATCGGCATGTTATTTTATTGAGCCATCTTGATAGATGGGGATGTTTACGGGGAGGAATATTCATTTTCTATGTCGATCGACACGACCGAAAAGTATCAACTCATAAAAACAGAAGATGGTCTATGCCTGCAGCTATCTGGGGACTGGCGATTCCAAAGTGGCATTCCGGATATAGATATCCTCCTTAAACATCTTATAAACACACAACCAGTGAATCTTTCCTTTGATTGCCATAGACTGGAAAACTGGGATAGCGGTCTGATGACCTTCCTGGTTAATCTTCTCAAAAGTTGCAAGCAGAATAATATTTCAGTCCTGCAAAAAACCTTACCAGCAGGAATACATAAACTACTGCAATTATCTTTCGCCGTTCCTGAGCGTAAAGGGGCTCGACGGGCTATTTTAGGTCAACCCGTTCTAGCTAAAATTGGTAATGTTACCATTGAGATGCACCGTAACTGGAGCGATCTACTGGCATTTGTCGGAGAAATCTTCTTCGGCTTTTTGAATTTTCTGCGTGGTCGAGCACGTTTTCGCTACTCAGATCTATTTTTTCAAATTGAAGCGGCTGGACCCTCCGCTCTACTTATAATTACCCTGATCAGCGTTCTCATTGGAATGATCCTTGCCTTTGTTGGTGCGGTACAATTACGCCTGTTTGGTGCTGAAATTTTCATTGCCAATCTGGTTGGTCTGGGTATGGCACGCGAGATGGGTGCTATGATGACCGCTATTATCATGGCTGGTCGTACAGGCGCTGCATATGCGGCACAATTAGGCACAATGCAGGTCAATGAAGAAATTGATGCTTTAAAAACCATGGGTATATCCCCCATCGAATTTTTGGTTCTCCCACGACTCATTGCCCTCTGCTTGACCATGCCATTGCTCTGCATTTATGCTGACTTCATGGGAATTATTGGCGGAGCCATTGTCAGTGCAACTATGATGGATATTTCATTTTTCCAGTATTTTCAACAAATTCAGGACTTTGTCCCTTTGAAACATTTTGGAGTCGGAATTTTTAAAGCAGGTGTATTCGGTGTCCTGGTCGCAACTGCCGGTTGCTTCCGTGGCTTGCAATGCGGTCGGAGTGCCTCTTCCGTTGGCTTTGCCGCAACCAGTGCGGTTGTAACATCGATTGTTCTGATTATCGTAGCAGACGCTATAATCACTGTCATTTGCCAGATAATAGGAATCTAAAGATGGCAGAAATCCCTCATTTCGATATCCGCAACCTGACCATAGCTTATGGTGATGTCATCATTCAGGAAAAACTCGATTTTACCATCAATCGTGGTGAAGTATTTGTCATCATGGGTGGCAGTGGCTGCGGAAAAAGTACTCTACTCAGGCATCTAGTCGGTTTAATGGAACCGTCAATCGGAGATATTTTTGTTGATGGGGTCAATCTCTGGCAGTCCTCAAGTGAAGAACGGAATCAAATTATCAGTCGTAACGGAGTCCTCTATCAAGGTGGTGCCCTCTGGAGTTCCATGACTTTGGCTGAGAACATTGCCCTGCCACTAACCGAATATACCGATTTAAAACAAAAACAAATCGCTGATGTGATTGCATATAAGCTGTCATTGGTTGGACTGGCCGGTTTTGAAGATTATTACCCTTCAGAAATTAGCGGTGGAATGCGTAAACGAGCAGGATTAGCACGAGCAATGGCACTTGACCCGGATATTCTGTTTTTTGATGAACCTTCTGCAGGTCTTGACCCAGTCAGCTCACGTTTACTCGACGATCTCATTCTTGAATTGCGCGATAGCCTCGGCGCTACGGTTGTAGTTGTCAGTCACGAACTTGCCAGTATTTTTACTGTCGGGGATAATTCAATTTTTCTCGACCCGAACGAAAAAACCATTATCGCCACCGGATCACCCAAAAAACTTCTAGAAACTTCGGATGATCCACGTGTGATACAATTTCTAACCAGAACAACTTGAAACACTAAACATTTCGTACCCAAGAGGCACTTATGTACAGACGTAAAAGAATCGACCCAAGGGTCATCGGCAGTTTTGTAGTCGGTGCGGTTATCCTGAGCGTAGCAGGTTTGCTATTTTTTGGCCCAGGCGGTTTTTTGACTGAAACAAGGAGCTATGTTATCTACTTTGACAGTTCTGTTAAGGGACTCAATGTCGGGTCACCAGTCCGTTTTCGCGGGGTTAAAATTGGTCAGGTTAAGGAAATAAACGTCCAGGTACGACTTCAGGATTTTAAATTTCTTATTCCTGTTGTCATTGAGATTGAGCCATCCCGAATCAAGGCTGAAGGTAGCAAACAAAGCATCCTTGACACATTAAAAACAAGTCTAATGAGTGATGATCTTATGTTGCCCCTGATACCCAAGGGTTTACGTGTACAAATGCAGTTGGATAGTCTGGTCACGGGACAACTATACATCAATCTCGATATGCTTCCGGATACTCCGCTGGTACTTACTGGATACGAGTACGAATATCCAGAATTACCCGCCATCACATCTAGCCTTGAAGAATTAACCAAAACCTTTGAAGACATTCCACTCAAAGAACTTGCCGACAAATTAATCAGTTCTACCGAAGGGTTTGAAAAGCTTATTAACTCTCCCAGTCTCCATAATGCATTATCTAAATTTGACGACACAATCGAACAATTAAACGATCTGTTGAAAAATATGAATGAGCAACTGCTCCCCATTGCAGACACACTCAAACAATCAATGTTACAAAGCCAGGTAGCCATCAATAATGTTGATCGAAAGATTGACCAAACACTACAAAGTGCACAAAAAGCAATTATTCATATGGATAATAAAGTTGATCCACTTGCTGAGCAATTCAGCCAAGCAGCACAAGCGCTCAATGATGCCTCGATCAAAACGGCTGACGCTATGCAACAAATTAAAGGACTCGCAGCAAATGATTCCCAAATTATGGGACAACTGAGCTTGACCCTACAAGAAGTGAGTCGAACAGCGCGTACTGTACGCCATATAACAGCAGAACTTGAACATGATCCGCAAATGTTTTTACGTGGCAGGGTTAATGGAGGAACAAAATAATGCGTTATATCCTTTCAATATTACTGTTGCTTTGTACTTCCTGTATTCAGATCGGAAGTCCTCCTCAACCGATACAACACTACCTGCTTGAAAGTTGGCACAAAGCTCCAATAGTTTTTCCAGGTAACACATTAAATATTGATATCCAACTTATTAATTTTCCAGACTATCTTGATCGATCACAGATTGTCACCCGCAACAATAATCATAGTATTTGTTTTTCTGATTCCGAACATTGGGCAGAACCGCTACAAGACAATCTGACAAGGGTCATCCGTGAGAATTTAACCCTGATACTACCTGGTGCTCGTATCTCAGTTAGCCCGTGGGAAAATGCAAGTGCTGATGGAATTAAATTAAAACTGATGGTAAATAATTTTTTTGGGAAACTCAGTGATCAGACACAAATAGATATTCGTTGGACCATCAATAATAATGATCAAATCATTCAAGGACATTTTATTGATCGACAACCAATTGACAACAGCTACGAAAACCTGGTTACTAAACTAAATAATGGGATAAATCGCCTCAGCTTGGAGTTGGCAAAAAAACTTGCGGGTCAATAATTCAGAAGGGAGAAAAAAATGCATCCCTTCTGAATTCTGTAAATGATCAGCAATCGCCTGTCCTACCACCTGTACGTTATCCAAGGTAAAATCTTCACAGAAAATCCCACGCCACCCTGAGGTATCAAATTTGACATGTGACAGGTAACCCACCCTATTTAAAAAAATATTACACCCTTAATAATAGCATGGGATCATCTATTAACGTGGCAATTTGGGTGAAGTACGATTATTCAGCTTCTTTACGTAAGGACAATCTTCAGGAAGAATTCCGGACATTACCAGTGCTGGGGTTAAGCGGACACATTCAGGATGTAACTCTGAACGTTGGTTATATATCCGACAAAGGTTCGTCTTTGTATCCAGATATTGGCAAGGAGTGTCAGTATAAAAAATCTTACCGCGATAATCATATTTTTCATAACAACAACGACCACATCGCTCACAAATTTCTTCCCACTCTTTTGACTTTTCAATTTTACTATTTTCCATTCACATACCCTGTAGCATCTACTAACTTTATTTTTATTTGCACTCCATATAGCAACAAAATATGAAAATTGACAATATCTAAAAATACACATATTTTGATTAAATCTGAGCAGATTTAATCAGGAGAAAAACATGCGCATCATGATCATCCTCTCTGCCCTGCTAATGCAACTGTGCCTAGGAGCGACATACTCCTGGTCAGTCTACGTTCAGCATATCAAGACGATAGTCGGTATTTCTCAAGCTCAAGCACAAATTCCATTTTCTGTTTTCTATTTTGTCTTTCCCTTAACAATGATCTTCTCTGGAACACTGATTGACAAACTTGGACCAAGAATTGCGGCTATTAGTGGAGGAATTTTATTTGGCAGTGGTTGGTTAATTTCTTCATTGGGTATCTATAACTTCGCTTATACCATTTTGGGGAACGGCATTGTTGCAGGAGTTGGAGCGGGAATCGCTTACATTGTTCCAATCTCAACTTGCATCAAATGGTTTCCGAATAATAAAGGTTTGGTCACTGGTGTTGCAGTAGCCGGATTTGGCGGAGGAGCTGCACTTGTCAGCACTGCTGCAGGATACCTTCTCAAGCTCAACTTCACCCCTTTTGTTCTATTTGGGTACTTTGGATTGGCATTTATATTTT
>JAOZLQ010000040.1 GCA_029934755.1 Desulfuromusa sp.
ATCAAGCTTTTATTAGCTGTTCAGTACATCTGCGAGGTCAGGCAGGATGTTGGGCAACTCATCAATAAGCCCTTTAACTGCTGCAACTGAGTTATCAAATAATGCCTGCTCTTCAGCATCAAGCTCAAACTCAATAACACCTTCTGCACCGCCAGCCCCGAGAATACAAGGAACACCAACGTAGTAGTTATCAACGCCAAACTCACCGTTAAGGAGAACACAAGCTGGGAGAACCCGCTTCTGATCACGCAAGATAGCTTCTGTCATTGCAATAGCAGAAGCAGCTGGGCTGTAGAAAGCAGAACCGTTACCAAGCAGTTTGACAACTTCACCACCGGCAGCTTTAGTCCGTTCTACCATGGCAGTCATAACTTCCTTGGCTTTAGCCTCATCACCATACTTGCGAATCAGTTGCTCCATAACCGGAACACCATTGATATTGGCATAGCGAACGATAGGTACCATGGTGTCACCGTGACCACCAAGAACCATAGCATTTACATCACGGACAGACACGCCCAATTCCCAAGCAATAAAAGCACAGAAACGGTTGGAGTCAAGAACGCCAGCCTGACCAATAACGCGCTCTGGAGGAAATCCGGTAATTTTCTGGCACATAGTCACCATGACATCAAGAGGGTTCGAAATAATAATGACAATTGAATCAGGAGCGAACTCTTTGATTCCTTCAGAAACTTGGCTCATGATCTTAGCATTAACACTAAGGAGATCATCACGACTCATACCAGGCTTACGCGGCAAACCAGCAGTAACGATAACGACATCGGAACCAGCAATATCAGCATAGCTATTGGTTCCCTTGAGATCCACATCAAAACCATCAATCCGAGCAACTTCTGCGATATCGAGCATTTTGCCCTGAGGCATATTCTCAACAATATCAAACAGGACAACATCACCCAATTCACGTAAAGCACAAAGCTGGGCCAAAACACCACCAATTTGTCCACCACCGATCAAAGAAATTTTGTTTCTCGCCATTGTCTCTCTCCTTATCTAGGAAAATTCAAAATAGAATCAGGATAAATTATTTATCCCGATCCTGCCTAAGTTTTTTTCAACTAACTACATTGCATCTATGATTGCGTTCAATGTAGCACTGGGCCGCATTGCCGCAGTAACAATCTCTACATTTGGTTTGTAGTAACCATCAAGATCAACAGGGGCACCTTGCGCAGCAAGAAGTTCCTCGTTGATCATAGCTTCATTGGCCTCAAAGTCAGCAGCAACTTTAGTAAATTTAGCTTTCAAATCGGTATTTTTATCTTGAGCAGCAAGAGCCTGTGCCCAGTACATACCAAGGTAGAAACTGCTACCACGATTATCAATCTCATTGACCTTACGAGAAGGTGCTTTAGCATTCAAAAGATAAGAAGTTACGGCTTCATCAAGGGTATCGGCAAACAATTGCGCCGTTGCATTACCGGTAGAAGTAGCAACCTGCTCCAAAGATGGAACCAGAGCACAATACTCACCGAGAGAATCCCAACGCAGGTGACCCTCTTTAAGGAACTGCTCAACATGCTTGGGAGCACTACCACCGGCACCGGTCTCAAACAGACCGCCACCTTGAAGTAATGGGACGATTGAGAGCATGCGAGCACTGGTACCCAGCTCTAAAATCGGGAACAAGTCGGTGAGATAGTCACGCAGTGCATTACCTGTACAAGAAACAGTATCTTCACCACGACGGCTACGCTCACAAGACAACACCATGGCATCATCAGGTGTCATAATGCGGATATCCAGACCTGCGGTATCGTGATCTTTAAGATACCCTTCAACCTTAGCGATAAGCTGAGCATCATGACCACGCTTGGGATCAAGCCAGAACACGGTAGGAACGCCGGTTGCCTTAGCGCGAGTTACTGCCAACTTAACCCAGTCACGAATCGACTCATCTTTGGTCTGGCAAGAACGGAATACATCACCGGCGGCAACAGTTTGCTCCAGCAATACGCTACCTGTTGCGCCATCAATAACCTGAATTTTGCCATCACCGGGAGCATAGAAGGTCTTATCGTGGGAACCATACTCCTCAGCTTTTTTCGCCATAAGCCCAACGTTAGAAACAGCACCCATTGTTGAGGGGTCAAACTGACCGTTCTTCTGGCAATCCTCGATAACTGTTTGATAGATAGTAGCGTAGCAGCGATCAGGAATTACAGCTAAGGTGTCTTGCAATTCATCTTGCAGATTCCACATCCGACCGCCATCACGAACAACAACCGGCATGGATGCATCAATAATCACATCATTAGGCGCATGCAAATTGGTAATTCCTCTTCGGGAGTCAACCATTGCCACTGCAGGACGGGTCTTGTAAACATCCATAATGGCAGCTTCGATCTCTTCACGCTGAGCATCTGGTAGACGCTTAATTTTAGCATAGACATCACCCAGACCATTGCTGACATTAACCCCAATCTCGTCAAAAACAGACCCATATTTGGTAAATACATCTTTGTAGAATACCTTGACGCACTGACCGAAAATATACGGATCAGAGATTTTCATCATGGTTGCCTTCAGATGCAGAGAAAACAACACACCATCTTTCTTTGCAGCTTCGATTTGCTGGGCAAAGAACTCACGCAATGCAGCCATGCTCATAGAGGATGAGTCGAGAACCTCACCGGCCAGCATCGGATGATTAGCTTTAAGCACCTGCTCACTGCCATCGCCACCGACAAACTTATAAGATACTGTGGTATTTTTATCCAGAGTCACCGAAGTTTCGCTGGCATAAAAATCATTATCGTCCATGTGTGCAACACGAGTTTTAGAACCAGCAGGCCAATCCTGCATCATGCGATGAGGATTTTTTTGCGCAAACTTTTTAACCGATGCAGCAGAGCGTCGATCAGAGTTGCCTTCACGCAACACTGGATTTACTGCACTACCAAGACACTTGGCATAACGAGTTTGTAGCTCTTTTTCTGCATCGTTCTGTGGTTCTTCCGGATAGTCAGGAACATCATAACCCTTCCCTTGTAGCTCTTTGATCGCGTCTTGAAGCTGCGGGATTGAAGCACTGACGTTAGGTAGCTTAATAATGTTAGCTGCTGGATCCTGAGTAAGTTCACCGAGTTCGGCCAGATAATCAGCAACCTTCTGATCATCATTCAGTTTGTCAGGAAAATTAGCAAGTATTCGCCCTGCAAGAGAAATATCACATGTCTCAACATCAACACCTGACCCCTTGAGGAATTTATTTACCATAGGTAACAACGCGTAAGTTGCCAATGCTGGTGCTTCATCAATTTGTGACCAGATAATCTTCGATGCCATACATTTTCTCCTTATGATTTTAAATGCTAATATAACCACTCAAGTCAAGATATAACCATGTTATAGACTAAAAATTCACACTCTTTAGCGTTGTATACAGTATACAAACAAAATGGGAGTGTCAAGAACCTTTGCGCTTTAAAGTAATTTTATCTCAATCAATCAGAGAGATGAAGTAAGCTATTGTTTTATTAAGACTTTATCAAAAAAAATCTAAGTTCAAATTCGAGGCAGAATGTTTTCTTAGAGGCAGATCAGCAAGGAAAACATTCTGCCAACCTATAGTCAGCAGAATGTCAAAGAGAATAACAGAATTATAAGATTAATATTACTTATTCAGTTAAAGGTAGGAATAGGTTTAATTCACGCGCTTCCTGACGGGCAGCCTCAGCTTCATCTCTACTTTTATCACGTGGAATCATTAGAATCTGACCAGAGAATATCTCTTTTGGATCCTTTATCTGATCTCGATTAGCTTTGTAAATGAGTGGCCAGAGCAAAGCGTCCTTATATACCTCCGCACGAGCGGCAATCATCGCCAGATTTTCACCAGCCTTAACCTCAATATCATCGACCAACTTAGGCTCAACAATAACCGGTGGAGTTTTTTTAACGACAACAGGAACCGGTTTCTTGGGTTCAGGCTTAACAACCTGCTTCTTGCGTTTCTGCTCTTGTTGCACCTTCAGTTCAGCCTGCCGCTTTAATTCACGCTCTTTAGCTAATTCTACCAGCCGTTTTTCTTCAGCTATCTGTCTTTGTTCTGCTGCCAGTAGTTCCTTGCGTCCAATCGTCAGGCCTAATGCTTCTCCAGAATAACGCCGAGCCAACTCAAGAGTTTGTAAAGCTTTGCGATACTCACCATTCTCAACCTGAAGTTCAGCAGCCTGCAATGCACTGTTTGCAAGTTGATATTCACCAGGCGCATGCTGTACCGCACCAGCGGCATAGGCATGAGCGACAACGCTTCTTACATCCTCCAAACTTTCGACCGGTGGTTTCGCACAGCCCGAAAACAAGAAAGTAAGAATAACAATCAGCAACAGACGTTTAAACATCTGCATGTTTATCCAGTCCTATATCTAAAAATATAATTAATAGTTTATTTCTGTTTTGCCCGCAAACGAACACCCAATTCCTGTAGTTGTTTATCATCCACCTCATTTGGAGCATCTGATAACAAACATGTTGCCTTCTGGGTTTTCGGGAATGCTATCACGTCCCGGATCGAATCAGATCCAGTCAGAATCATCATTAATCGATCAAGACCAAAAGCAATACCGCCGTGGGGTGGCGCACCAAAATTCAAGGCATCCAACAAAAAACCAAACTTTTCCTGAGCCTCGTCAGCACCAATCCCGAGCAGTTCAAACATTCGTGACTGCACCGATTGATCATGAATACGAATACTGCCACCGCCAATTTCTGAACCATTCAAAACCAAGTCATAGGCTTGAGCACGGGCTTTTCCAGGATCAGTATCAAGTAGCGAAATATCTTCTTCCAATGGAGCAGTAAATGGATGGTGGACGGCCATATGTCTGCGCTGTTCATCATCCCATTCCAGTAATGGGAACTCAGTTACCCAGGTAAATTTATAATCATCTTTTCTAGCCAGACCCAACTTCTTCCCTAAGTGACCACGCAGGCGACCAAGTGCTTCGTTAGCAATAGCAGGAGTATCAGCCATAAATAACAATAAATCACCAACTTCAGCATTCATTTTTTTATTCATTGCCGATAATTCATCAGCGGTAAAAAATTTAGCAATAGGTGATTGCCATCCCGCTTCGGTCACCTTGACCCAAGCCATACCCTTTGCACCATAAATTTTAGCAAAATCGGTCAGATCATCGAGCTCTTTACGAGAGAATGTGGCACACCCTTTAACATTTAGTGCCTTAACTAGACCACCATTTGCAGCAACGCTGGAAAAAACCTTAAACTGGGATCCAGCAACCTGCTCAGTGATATCGATCAGTTCCAAATCAAAACGTAGATCAGGATTATCGACCCCAAAGCGATCCAGAGCCTCAGCATAAGACAAACGCGGCATCGGCAAGGACAACTCAACACCAAGAGCCTCTTTAAAGACTTTGGCAATCATCCCCTCCATAATATCCATCACCTGCCCACGATTAATAAAACTCATTTCACAATCAATTTGAGTAAATTCAGGCTGCCGATCCGCCCGTAGATCTTCGTCACGGAAACATTTGACAATCTGAAAATAGCGGTCAAAACCTGCAACCATCAGCAGTTGTTTAAACAACTGTGGTGACTGGGGCAATGCATAGAAATGGCCGGTATTAACCCGACTAGGAACCAAATAATCCCGAGCGCCCTCCGGGGTACTTTTAGTCAGAACCGGAGTTTCAATTTCAATAAACCCTTGCTGATCAAAATAGTTGCGCACGGTTTTAGCAACCAGATGGCGCATTAACATATTTTTCTGCAAGGTTGGGCGACGTAAATCGAGATAACGATATTTCAAGCGAATATTTTCAGCAACTTCAGTAAACTCATCAAGCATAAAAGGAGGGGTTTCGGAGCGGTTCAATATCAGAAGTTCACTGATCTCGATCTCCACCTCCCCAGTTTTCATCTTTGGGTTAACGGTCCCCTCAGGACGCGGTGATACCTTTCCCCGAGCTGCCACCACAAATTCATTACGAACCTGCTCGGCTTTTTGATGTGAAGCGGGATCACGATCAGGATCAAGAGCTAACTGAATAATCCCCTCACGATCTCGCAGATCGATAAAGATAAGACCGCCATGATCACGACGCCTTTGTACCCAGCCCATCACGCAAACATCCTGCCCAATCTGTTCTGCAGTCAGATCACCGCAACGATGTGTCCTTGTCCAATTTCCAAGTTTATCGTTCAACACAAAATCCTCCGAATTAAGCTTTTAAGCTTTGATATATTTGTTGGTCAATCAATAATTATATAAACCACAATCATTGAAGGTCAAGAAGAAGTGGACATCTTGCCAAGTTTTTTTATTAACATCTCAGCCAGAGAGTCCAAAGTGACTGTCGATTGACTACTGTCAGACATATCTTTAAGTTGCGCTTGCCCAGAATTCAACTCCTCTTCTCCCAGAATAAGAGTGAAAGCAGCATTCAATTTATTCGCTCTGCGCATTTGTGCTTTAAGACTTTTCCCCAAATAATCCATTTCAGCTTGCACGCCAGCGACCCGCAACTGTGACATCAACACAAAGGCACGATCAGCAGCCTCTTTCCCCAAAGCTGCAATAAACAGTTGCGGTGTTGCAGCAGTAATTCGCTGTTCACCCTTCATCAGTACCAACCGCTCAAGCCCGATGGCAAAACCGATTCCCGGCAGAGATGGGCCACCAAGACTTTCAACCAGTCCATCGTAACGTCCTCCAGCAGCAACAGCATTCTGCGACCCAAGCTGATCTGTAACCAGTTCAAATGTGGTACGCACGTAATAATCCAATCCGCGGACCATCCGTGAATTGACCTCAAATGGGATATTCAATATTTCCAGATAATCTTTAACTTGGCCAAAATGATCGCTACAGGGAGAGCATAAATGCTCAAGCACTGAAGGGGCATCAACTGTCGCCGCCTGGCAACCTTTAGCCTTACAATCAAGAACCCGGAGGGGATTAGTTTGGTAACGACGCTGGCATTCTTCACACAGGTTATCCAAACGCGACTCAAGGTAATCGATCAATGCTTGCCGGTATCCGGGACGGCATTCAGGGCAACCGAGCGAATTGACCTGTAGAGAGACAGAATCAATCCCGATCCGAATAAAATACTGATGCAGCATCGCCAGAACCTGAGCATCAATTTTTGCATCTTCAACTCCTACCACCTCAGCTCCGAGCTGGTGGAACTGACGGTAACGACCCTTTTGTGGTCGTTCATAACGAAACATCGGCCCCATATAATAGAGTTTGGAAACAGGATCAAGGTTATACAAGCGATTCTGAATAAAAGCACGCATCACCGGCGCAGTCCCTTCTGGACGCAAGGTCAACGAATTGTCACTTTTATCGTTAAATGTGTACATTTCCTTTTCAACAATATCGGTTGTTTCACCGATGGAACGACAAAACAGTTCAGTCTTTTCCGCTATCGGTGTCCTGATTTCCGAAAAACCATAAAGACTAAACACCTCCCGAGCACTCTGCTCCAAAAATTGCCAAGTTGCCACGTCACTCGGCAAAATATCATTCATCCCTTTTATTGCAGTTACACTCAAAATATGAACCTTTTCTTTTATCATTTATTTAAAGGACGGATATAACCATCACAGACGGGAGAAGATACCCTATTTCATGTTGATCTGAAAGGGGTCAAAGTACTTTTTTACATGATTTTATTGCAAGAGAGTTGATACGTGTTTTTGCTCAGAAAGTATTTCAGGCAGGCAGACAAAATATTTTACTACTTGTCCTTGGGGATATCCACGACTCCACAAATAACATTCCTTGTCGTCTTTCCAGCGTACATTGCCTGGTCAGCAAGATCAAGTAGTTCTTCCTTCTCCGTAGAATCTGTTGGGAAAGTTGAAAACCCAGCGGTAACAGTCACATAGCTTGGAGTTTCCCGCTCCTTGAGAAAAGCATGAGCTTCTATCACGCTACGAATTCTCTCAGCGACAATCCGTGCCGTCGTATCGTCTGTCTCAACCAGTATTGCTGCAAACTCATCACCACCGAAACGAAACAGCGTATCAACATCACGGACACAATCAATTAATAAATGACCAACTTCCTGTAGTGCGGCACTACCTGCCAAGTGACCATACGCATCGTTAATTTCTTTGAAACGATCCAAATCCAGGAATAATAAAGAAAATTTCAGCCCGTAACGTTGTGAACGCCTGATCTCACGGCTCAATGAAATTTGCATATACCGATGGTTATAGAGACCTGTCAAATCATCGGTATACATCATCTCTTGAGCGTCCTGATAGCGACAGGCATTTTCAAAGCCAAGTGCAACCTGATCACACAAGTAACGTAAATCCCCCAGAGGAACAGTTACAGCTAAATTATCAACCACATCACAAACAATAATTCCTCCCTTTAAAACATCGCCATCACGCAACGGCAACATCCAAACCCGCTCCCGACGTTGCTGCAACTTGATCAACTTAGCCGCAACATCCCCGCCAGGTTGTCCCAAACCAACCAACTCATCCATTTGTGGCAGCAAAGCACCAACCAACTGTTCAGCAAACTCGGCAGGTATATTTTTCAACCCAGCGAGAGAGGGAGTCAAACCATCATTTAGGGTAAAAGCACAACCGACACTGGCTTTCGTTTCACGCAGTAAAATATCCAGAGCCTGAGGAATTAGACGGTCCAGATCAATAAGCGATGATAGGGACTGCCCCGTTTGAAAAAGATGAATCTGGCGTCGTAAATGGTCATTTTCTGTCAACAGTTTACGTTGATCTAGACAATTGCGGACTAAATGCTTTAATTCTTCAGGATTAAACGGCTTGACCAGATAATCACGGGCACCATTTTTCAATGCATCAATTGCCGATTCAAGGCTGGCATGCCCCGTCACCAGAATAACATCTGGTGGGTTTGAAAGTACCCTGGCTGCGCGCAGAACTTCTAGACCGTTCCTACCTGGCATCACCATATCAGTCAGGACAAGGTCGATCTGACGCTGCTGCAATAACGCAATAGCATCATCACCATTGTCACAGACATCAACGTGGTAACCTTCTTCCAACAGCAAATCCCGGTAAAGTTTGCGAAAGAATAGCTCATCATCAACAATGAGGATATTTGGCTGGTCTAAAATCATACGCCTCCCATATTAATAAAAGATTATTAGCAGTATTTATGATGTACTGTCAACGAAAAACCCCGTACTGCTAATGCTTGACCTGCCAACCCGTTGGGGATAATACGGCTTGAAGGGTTCCTAAAAGGTCGGTTCGATAGAGAGGAATGTTTTTCTGTTGCAGGTAATCGACAACCTGCCTTGCGGGCAAATGATAACGGTTTTGATAACCCACCGAAACCAGGCATAAATCTGGATCAAGTTGATCAATAAGAAGGTCTGTTGCTGAAAACTTGCTGCCATGGTGGGGCAATTTCAGTAGAGACACCGGACCTGGCAATCCTGATGCTAAGAGATTCAACACCCCCTGCTCTTCCAAGTCTCCCGTTAACAACAGGCCCTCATCGTTTTCGCTACCCAGATGAATGACCACAGATGAGTCATTTTTAGTGCTTTCTGGAGTGACCCCACTGAATATATTCAAAGTCCCTTCAGACCAAAAGGGAATTTCATTCCATCCAGGAGGGACAATTTTAACGGGAATGGATTTTTTCAATAAAACATTTTGCAAACTGAAATGTAATTCAGAAAATGGTATCCCAGTCCAGAACTCCCGAACTGGTAAATAATCAAGAATGAAAATCAATCCTTTACGGTGATCCAAATCATCGTGAGTCAACACCACCACGTCAAGCTTGGTCACTCCTAGCTCCCCAAAAGCCGGTGCCAACAGCCTTTCACCAACGTCAAACCGGTCACTATAGAACCCACCCCCATCGATCAAAATAGTCTGCCCACTACTATTTCTCAGCAGCATCGATTCACCCTGGCCGACACTGAACATAGTTAATGAAACCGGCAGCGATTGCGCCAATGGAAATTGCCACAGAATGGCAGCAGTTAAAAAACAAACGGCACAGACTCTGAGCATGGTTTGCTTTGGTAATTGTGCAAACAGAAGTAATGGAATAACTAATAATGCAACCGCCAGATACTGCCAGGATGACAGGAAAAGATAAATTCCACCAAGCCTGGGGATTGTCGTAAACCAGTTGGCCAGCAGTAACACAAACTCCAGCAATAACCCACAAAGTTGAAATAACTGTTCAGCCAGTTGAGGAAAAAATGGGAAAAATAACAACCCGAAAAACCCGATCGGCAGGGCAAGTAGAGTAATGACTGGTACACAAATAAGGTTGGCAAAAACCCCAGCCGGCGCAAAGAGATGAAAATCAAGCAAGACCAATGGCAAAGTTGCCAGCATCGCGGCAAAAGTCACCATGAATAACTGGGTAGGATAGCGCAGATAAAGCGGAAAACTACATCCTGTTTTTTGCCACAGTGGTTGCCAGAGCAAAATTCCAGCGGCACCAGCAAAAGAGAGTTGCCAACCTGCTTGCCAAAGAAGCAACGGGTTGACCATTAAGGAGAGTAAAGCCAGAGAAGCCAGCAACAACAATGGATTAACATAATATCGCCAGCAGAGAAAAATAGCTCCCAGTGCAGCCAGAGCAAAGGCTCTACGTGTAGAAACAGCATCCCCCGTCAACAGCAAATAACCAAGCAGCAGAGGCAACAACACCAAAGGTATCACTCGTTGCGGAGGCTGCCAATTGAGCAAACATGGAAAACGGCGATAGATACTGAGCAACAAACGATAGCCAAGCAAAGCAATCATCCCCAGGTGGAGTCCAGAAATAGCAAACAGATGACTGATGCCGCTCTTTGCCAAAGTTTTACGGATGTTATCAGGAATAACCCGCCCTTCGCCCAGCACCAGCGCCCTGACCATATAAGCTCGATCTTCAGGCATCAGGCTCTGGATAGTGGCGGCAACCGTGTTGCGCCATTGCACCACCACTCGATCAGGAATACTTTTCTGCCGTTCCAGTACCGTTATTTTTTTTGCATTTTTCACCCAACCCGTCATATCGATATGCTGACTTGCCATATAGCGGGGCCAATTAAATTCTCCCGGCGTGCCAAAAAGACGCGGTTGGCGTAAACGGCTTTGACACCGAATCACATCTCCTGGAAACAACTGATCTGTTCCTTCCCCCATATATAGACGTATACGTAAGGGAGTTTTCAGCGGCAGAAATTGATCTTTCAGAGAAACTGAACCAACCTGCAGCTCGATCCAAGACCGTCCTTCTGTTAGCTGTCTGATATCTGTTAAATGGCCAGTCAATGTCATTTTCTGCGCCAGCTTGTCGATATGAATAATATCTTGCCGTGATGGGAATTGGAGGGGATAACGAAGATTTGCAAAAACACAAAGGGAAAGAAACAGAAAAACGAACGCTATCCAACGATAGCGACGTAATAGAAAAACCAAAAGGCTAAATATACCAACGAACAACCAGCCAGGAAAGAACGGTAACGTATAGATTGGAGCCAGAGACAATCCGGCAATCGTTGCAGATAGAGCGATGAATACCGGCTGCATGTCCCCCTCCCCCTTTGCAGCTTAACAATAATCAGAATAAATCAACTGTTACTGATTAAGGCTTTGCTTTCTTTTCTGCCACTTCACCTTTGCCATCTTCAAACTTGCGGATATATTCTTCAGCCAAGGCAACATCTTTTTTACAACCAATAAAAACCGGAGAACGTTCATGAATCTGTGTTGGTTGCAGATCGAGAATCGGCTGTCGACCATCGGATGCAGCACCACCCGCCTGCTCAATCAAAAACGCCATCGGACTTAATTCAAACAGTAATCTGAGTTTCCCCTGTGGCTGTTTTTTTAAGTGCGGATAAAAGAAAATCCCCTGCCCTTTAAGCAGAATCTGGTTGATATCGGGGACAAAACCACCACTGTAACGTAACTTGACCCCGCGATCTTCCAATTTGGTAACAAATGCTTCAACACCGGGAGTATAAAGATTCCGCTGTCCACCTGGTGAATAGAGACTACCTTGCGGCTCAAGGGTAATATTCTCTTGCAACAAAGTATATTCCCGCAGCATATTCATACCGAATTCATGCACTCCCTTACCGACACTATAGACCAATGTCGTCCGTGGTCCGTAAAGAACATAGACAGCCGCGACCTGTCTCCGCCCCGGTTGCAGCAGATCACACCCTTCAAAAATTGAAACGATGGTGCCAACAGCAAGATTGACATCAACCAGGGAAGAACCATCCAATGGGTCAAAGGCAACCGAATATTTACCATCGCAGTCAGGAGAAACAGGAATAATTTCATCCATCTCTTCCGACATCATATTGGCAACTACGCGAGAGTGATCAAGTCTTTTACGCAAGATTCGATCGGCCAGAACATCCAGTTCTAACTGCTTTTCACCATAAAGGTTGGAGGTACCAGCCACACCCAGATCACCAGTACTGATTGAATGGATGATATATTTGGAGGCTTCAGCAATTTCACAAATTAAATGGGTCAGGTTTTCGTTAACGTAATGCTCACGTAAATGACGTCGCAAATCAATCTGAAATTTTGTTTTCCCCGCTCTACTCATTGGACTGAAATCTCCTTGGGTTCAGGAAAAGAGGTCTAAAATTATTGTTTCACAACAATCACGTAGTTTAAACCAATTTAAATCCTGCATCAACCATGAACTTACATTAATTTAATTATTTATCGGTTTCGCACAAACAATTCGCCCTACGTCTCAAGCAGGGGAAAATCACACCATAATAAAGTGGCACCAACCACCGCAAAGGGGATACAAAAAAATTGGACAAAAGGGATCGCCAGCATACAAAAAACACCGCAGGCATAACCTGACATCAGGAGGGGTCGCTTGAATATATAGCGACGTTGCTCGGCAAAACTTAATTGTTTACGCATTAAGACAAAGGCCATATATTCAACAGCCAGAAAAAAAAGGGTGAAAACTGGAGCGAGAACAGCATAAATCAATGAACCAATTCCTGGAATAAAATTGATACCGAATAGCAGTATCATGCAAACCACAAAGACCGTCATTTTTTTAATTTCAACAATAATTGCGTATCTAGATTCTTTCCAGAAACGGCGCAAACTGAGACGTTCCTCGCTTTGTGCTCCACGAATTAGCTCCTCAGTCCGCTCAGAAAGAAGTTCATTGAAGGGGGAGGCAACCAAATTACCGATTACGGTAAATGAAAAGAAAACGATGACCGTCGTTAATAGCAAAGCAACCGTCCAGGCCAGATAATAGAGGAGAACTCCGTACCAAACATCGGCACTCGGTGCATAGGTTTCCAGCATCCCCTGAAACAGATCCAACCCAAAATAAACCGTTGCTGTAAATACCAGCAGATTAATGAAAAAAGGAATCGCCAAATACTTTAATAACCCAGGTTTACGCCGAAACAATTTAACCGCACGTAACGGATAACTGAACCCTCGAGTAAAACCAGATACTGGCCTGACAGATTCAGAAACAATATCACTGATCATGAGATCGTCCGGCAAGCAAACAATCCCTCTTCAAGGGTTGGATAACGCAACTTAATTCCCAGAACCTCAATCAATTTACGATTAGACATTTGTCTTGATTCCTTTAAAAAGGAAAAAGTCAGCGGATTCATTACTTTTTCTGCCTCTGTCCAACTCAATTGCTTGGGCTGTGGTAACTCGTACATATCAGCAACAGCGATAAAGTACTGGCTCATGCTGCTTTCTTGACCATCACAAACATTAAAGATATCACCAGCCAACCCTTTTTCCATCGCCACTAAACATATCTGTACCAGATCCAGACTGTGGATCCGGTTGGTTCTTGGAGCATCTTCGGGCCGTAACACTTCATGTCCTTTTTTGAGCTGCGAGATCGGTAATCTTCCTGGGCCATAAATCCCGGTAACACGTAAAATGACCAGATCAAAACCAAGTTTTTCCGCCTGCTCCTGCAATTGAACCTCCGCACTAACCCGCCGTTTTGCCCGACTGGTTTGTGGGTTAAGTTGAGTTTCTTCAGTCACCAGATCATCTTTACAATCACCATAAACCCCGCTGGTACTGATATAAACAACCTTACTCGGACAATTTTCAACCGATAGTTTCCGGCAGAAATTCAGCATCCGATAATCGCTCGAACCACCCCCTTGTGGAGGCATAAAATAGAAAAGTTTTCGCCCATGCAGTAGAATATCTGGAATTTCATCTTGATAGTCAAAATTGGCGACAATTGTTTTGATCCCAGCCGACTGAGGAACTTTAATCCCCTCTTCATAATGGATCGTTGCCTGAACGTTATCCCCTTGTTTAATCAGTTCCCGAGAAACCCGGAAACCAATATCACCACAACCAATTATTGTAAAATCACTCACTTTTTTCTCCAATTTCACTGTAAACTTTTATTGATAATTTCATAAAGATCTCGAGATAAATCCGCCTGTTGTAAACGCAGGAGTTCCTGTTTTAATAATTCACGTCGTTTCGGTTCCAGGCGTTTCCAACGTGTCAATGGTGCCGCCATTCGTGCAGCTACCTGCGGGTTACGCTGATCAAGTAGGATAATCTGATCGACTAGCAATCGGTATCCCGCACCATCAGCACGATGAAAAACAGCCATATTCTGATAAAAAGCCCCTAACAAGGCTCGCACCCGATTCGGGTTATTCAGAGCAAAATCAGGATGCCCCAATAAG
>JAOZLQ010000168.1 GCA_029934755.1 Desulfuromusa sp.
TTATGGACTAACGACCCGCCCAGCCTGACATTGAACCTCAGCCATTTCAAACATATTGGTGGTTCGACCGACCTGCAATTTTTCTTTTTTCTGATAGAAATCGAGACAAAGTCCACAGCTTGCGATATCAACTCCACGAGAATCAAGAGTTTGCAGTGCTTCGAGAACATCAGAACCTTCGGTTGTAAGATCAATACCACTATTAACAAAAAGGATGATATCGGGAAGTGGATCCATTTCAAGCAGTGTGGTCAAAAAATTTATCATTAATACACGACCAAATTCATCATCTCCATCCCCCATCCGATCACTTCCACAGTAAATGACAGTTTTTCCGCTGGATGCTGTTGCTGGCGTAGTTTCACTCTGGGTTGTCTCTTTTTGCTCTCCCTCGTCAGAGGTCAAGATTAGCCGAAAACCATTTCCGACTGCTTCTGCTGATGCCTGATATCCCATTTTTGCTGCGAGTCGAGAGACGTTGTCCTTGCCGGATTGATCGCCGACCAGAACTTCAAGGGATTGTCCCGGATGAGCGAGAATCTGTTTGCGGGTTTCGACGACAGGAAAGGGGCACTGATGTTGACTATAGTCAAGTTTGATCATGATGTTTCCTCCTGAAATTTAATTTAACGAAGACTATAGGAAACTGTCAGCTGAAGTTCAAGGGAAGGATTTGTTATGCGCAAGAAATATCGATAAGAATCATTGTTAGGTTGATAAGAATTGCTTATTTATTCAAGAATCTTAGATGTTTAGAGGCGGTTAGAATAGTTAGATGCTCGATAAGTAGTGAGGGAATTGTTGATCAGGTATTTTTTTGCTTAAAAGACTTAACTTATCGAAAATATAGCGTATTAGCACTAAACACATATACTTATGGGTGTATGAATATCTTATATGGCTTTTTATTCCAAATATTGGGTTAAATAGGACTTGATAACTAAACTTATAGGTGCTACTAGACAATATAAATCTTGACCATTTTCCTAAACAAGGTGCGAAACGAGTGCCGCAATCATAAACTAAGGAGACCCAACATGAACTGGAAAACCCTTTTAATGATCGGATTAATTTTAACTGCTTTTACTGCTACAAGTGTTTTGGCCATTGATGGTGGTAACTCACGTAAAGGGAAGCCTCTGTTCAAGAGAAATTGCAAGAGCTGCCACAATGCCGGTGGTGAAGGCGGTGAAGTCACGCCGATGTCAAAAACGATGGCGCAGTGGGATCGCTATTTCAAGAAGAAGGCAAAGAAGCATCCTGGCGATGTTATTAAAAATCTCTCCAAAAAAGATTTGAAAGATATCAACCAGTTCCTTTTTGACAAGGCTGCTGATTCTCCTTCACCGGAAACCTGCGGCTAATTGCTGGCCTGCCACGCTAAATAGCTTATAGGAGGAAATAGATAAATGAATAAATTTTTCGTATTGCTGCTTGCGACTCTGTTTTTGATGCCGAGTGTTCTGTTTGCAGCCCCAACCATCGAAGAACTGCAACAACAGATTGCTGAAATTGTTGAGGAACTGGATGACCTGTCCGATCGTCTTGATGGGCCGGAAAAGCATACGGCTATGGATCGGGTCAGTTTTTATGGGGATATCCGTAGTACAGTGGACAGTTTGCACTACCAGGATGTGACCTTTAACCCTGGGATTAATGTCGATTTCAGCCATTTTTTTACTGAGGTTGCTGAAGGTGCCGGAATGGTTCCTGGTGATGCAAGTTTAGGTAGTTTTGCTGATTTTAACCCTAATACTGGAGCGGGTTCGATAACGCCAACTTCAACCCCTTTGGACGAAATGTTTATTAACTTGAGGGACAATGATCCGGTTGCCTTTGGGCAGATGATGACCACCTTTCAGAATTGGATGATGGGCGGAATGCCAGCAGGGATGGCTGGCGCTTTCCGGATGGCAACGGCTCCCCAAACTTCAGATATCAATAACGATCTCATGTATACCACCCGTCTCCGTTTGGGAATGAAAGCAAAGATTGCCAGTAATATGACATTTTCTGGTCGTCTTGCTATGTACAAAAACTGGGGGGATTCAACCACCTCAAAGGTATTTGATTCCTGGAATGCTTTTTCCATGGACGGGACCAATGGCGGTACTACTACTGGTGATTGGTTACGGGTGGAACGTGCCTATTTTGATTGGAAAGATATTGGTGGCAGCGATTTCTACCTTTCGATTGGTCGTCGTCCTTCAACCTATGGATCACCAGGTAATTATCGTGAAAATGAGTTGCGCGGCGGAACGCCATCGGGACATTTGGTTAACTTCAACTTTGATGGATTGACAGTAGGCTATCATTTGAGTGAGTTGACGGGTATCGAGGGTCAGACCGTTCGTTTCTGCTACGGTCAAGGATTTGAGTCGGAATGGGGTAACGGTACGTTGTTTAATGATGAAATCACTGCAAACCTGGCAGATACGCATCTGGGTGGATTTAACATCGATCTCTACAATGATGGCAAAACATTTATTCAGACAACTTTGTTTCGAGCTCAAGATGTGGTTGATGGTTTTAAGGGGGTCTTTGCTTTCCCTGCTCAGTATGCAACCTTGTTTGCACCATCAATGAATGCTGATATGCAAAAGTTCCCGAATATGAACTTCGAAGTTCGTTACACCCCCACAACTGTTATTGGTAATATCAACCTTGTTGCTCTTGGTTTCTCTCGCGAAGAGGACAACGGGGTGAACTGGTTTGGTTCTTTCGGCATGACCCAGCTTGAGTCAAATGGAGCTGCTGGCATGTTTGGTGGTATGGGTAATGATGCCATTTATAAAGCACAACTCAGTCTTGACGGCTCTGAAGTTATCATGATGCCAGACCGGGCTGAAAATGACGATACCCAAGAAGGCTATGGTGTCTACGTTGGAGTTCAGATCCCGGCTCCCCTGGGTAAAATTGGCTTGGAGTACAACTATGGTTCCGAGTTCTGGACACCTTTCACCCAATCTCAGGATGATTTGTTAGGTAGCAAGCTGTCTACCCGCGGTCATGTTGGCGAGATCTACTATATCTTTGATATTAATCCGAATGCTTTTATCAAAATTGGTGGCCTTTACTACGATTATGAGTATACCGGTAGTGGCTCTCCGGTTGGTAAGCCGATCGAAATTGACGACATAAAAGCTGGGACAGCTTATTCCTTGATGCCAATTGTTGATACGGCTTGGGATGCTTACGCCAAAGTCACCATGAAATTCTAGAATTAAATCTTCAGTTTGTCCCATTGATAAAGGAGAGGCCTGCGGGCCTCTCCTTTATGTCATTGCTTTATTGATTAATTAATATAGTCGAAAGGTGAGATAATAATGAAAAAGCTTCTATTCCTCATACTGGTGGTTTTTGCTGCTTCACTCGCATACGCTGTTGACCACAGTGAGTTTATTGAAGGCTCTTTTGCTGATGGATCTGAGGTGACTAAAACCTGTTTGGAATGTCATGAAGATCAGGCCACTGACTTTATGACCAGCCCTCATTGGACATGGACCCGTAAACAGGTTGTGGCTGGTAAAGAAATGGAGCTGGGTAAAATTAATGCAATGAATAACTTCTGCACCACAACATCCAGTAATCGTGTGCATTGTAGCGAATGCCATGCTGGTTATGGCTGGTCAGATGAAAAATTTGATTTCACCGATAAAAGTAAGGTTGATTGCCTGATCTGCCATGATAGTACTGGTACTTACCACAAAGATGGTGATAATTCCGGTTGGCCAGGTGAGCATGTCAAGCTGACTGAGGTTGCTCAAAGTGTTGCTCTGCCAGTGAGGCAAAACTGTGGTTCTTGTCATTTTTTCGGTGGTGGGGGTGATGGAGTAAAGCATGGTGATCTCGATTCCAGTCTTGATTATCCTGATAAATCAATTGATGTTCATATGGATACTGATGGCAATGATTTCCAGTGTCAAACTTGTCACGAGACTGAAAGCCATCAGATTCCGGGAGCTAATATGGCATCCTCTCCCGATGGAAATAGCGCATTTGGTTGCACCAAATGTCACGATCAATCTCCACATGAGCAATCAAGGTTAAATGCTCATGCCGATCGGGTTGCCTGTCAAACTTGTCATATCCCGGTTTTTGCCAAAGATATGCCGACCCAAATGGATTGGGATTGGTCAACCGCTGGTAGTGGCAATGTTGTTCCTGACCGAAAAGGGGTTACATATCGAAAAACTGTGGGAACCCAGACTTGGGAAAAGATGGTTAAGCCGTCTTACGCCTGGTTTAACGGCAAATCAGGGGTTTCTCTGGTCGGGGATAAAATAGATCCTGCGGCTGTGACTAAGCTGACTTATCCTCTGGGTGATATTAATGATAAAACAGCTAAAATTCACCCCTTTAAAATTCATACCGGTAAGCAGATTTATGATACTGAAAACAACTATTTTATTACCAATCATATTTATGGCGATGCTGGTTACTGGACGACCTTTGACTGGCAGAAATCGGCCACCATTGGGATGAAAGAGAGTGGTCTCCCTTATAGTGGTCAATATGATTTTGCTTTGACAGAAATGTATTGGCGGATTGACCATATGGTTGCTCCCGCTGAAGAAGCTCTGGGGTGTTTAGATTGCCATGGAGATGAAGGTCGGATGGATTGGGAGGCTCTGGGTTACAAAGCTGATCCTATGGATGAAAAATAAGATCTGATCTTTAGATATAAGTGAGTTTGGAGCGGGGCAGGAGCAATTCTGTCCCGCTTTTTTTGGTTAAAATCGAAAACCATAACTTGCCACCAAGACGCCAAGG
>JAOZLQ010000169.1 GCA_029934755.1 Desulfuromusa sp.
TGTTGCCCCCGGTTTCTAAATTAAGCAAAGAGCAGGCGATGTATTATTTCCTCTCTGGCTACACGGCTAAAGTTGCCGGAACCGAGCGTGGGATTACCGAGCCAGTGGCTGCTTTTTCCGCTTGCTTTGGTGAAGCCTTCCTACCATTGCATCCAACGGCCTATGCGAAACTGTTGGGTGAAAAGATGGATAAGTACAATGTTAATGCTTACCTGGTGAACACTGGCTGGGCTGGTGGCGGTTACGGTGTTGGCAAGCGGATGAGTATCAAAGCGACCCGTTCCTGTGTCAATGCGATCCTTGATGGAAGCATCAAAAATTGCGAATTTGAGCAAACCCGTTTCTTTAAGTTGAATATTCCCAAAGAACTGGCTGGAGTCGATACCGAGCTGTTAAATCCACGTAACGCTTGGCCAGACAAGGACCGTTTTGATCAGACGGCCAACAAATTGGCTGGAATGTTTGTTGATAATTTCAAGAAATATATTACTGATAATGATGATTTTGATTTTACTCAAGCCGGTCCAAAAGTTTAATTAGCCAGTTTTTAATCTAAATTGAATAAAAAAGAGCTTTCAGCAACTGCTGAAGGCTCTTTTTTTTGCCTGAACAACAGCTTTACTTGACATAAGGTGAAAGAAAAATAATAATTAGTGTAGAAAAATTAACAGAAGGTAAAACTATGCCAGATACAGATAAAAATAATCGGGAAGAGTTTGAGCTGATTCGTTGGATTCAGCGTCAGGCAGGTATGAGCGACCATCTCTCGTTAGGAATTGGGGATGATTGTGCTATCCAGACTCAGTTCGCTGATCAGGATCTGTTAACCAGTACAGATCTGCTGATTGAAGGAATCCATTTCAAGCGAGAATGGACCAGCATGTTTAATCTGGGGCGCAAGTCAGCTGCAGTGAATATCAGTGATATTGCCGCCATGGGAGGAACTCCGCAGTCTCTATTTCTAGGGCTTGGTCGCCCGAAAGAAATTAATGATAAAGAGATCGAAGCATTTATTTCCGGATTTTTGAGCGAAATAAAAACCCATGGTGCCGCATTGGCAGGGGGAGATACCTGTGCGTCACCCGGTCCGTTGATGATTTCAGTAACAGCCCAAGGAACCGTTGCAACAGGTGATGCCATCTGCCGTCAGGGTGCTAGCTATGGTGACGCAATCTATGTTTCGGGATATCTGGGTGATAGTGCCCTTGCCCTTTCTCTGCTGCAAAAAGGTCAGCGACCGGATCGTTACCTGAGAGAACGATTTCATACCCCAAGCCCACGGGTTATCCTGGGTCAGAAACTGTCAAAGAGGCAGTTAGCAACATCAATGCTTGATGTTTCTGATGGCTTACTTGCAGATCTTGGACATATTCTCGTCGCTTCCAAGGTTGGGGCTGAGCTTGATCTGGCGCAAATACCCCTTTCCAAGTCGTTTCAGTCAGCATTAAAGGAAGATGCGGCCTTGATTGATCTTGCTCTTGCCGGGGGGGAAGATTACGAGCTGGTTTTCACCTCCCCTTTAAAAGACTTAGATAAGCAGATCAATTTGGATCATGCCGTGACCCGGATCGGCATAGTCAGTCAGACACCGGGACTGCGTATCCGGCAAGTTAATGGTGAAATATATCAATGTCAGCGAGGTGGATTTGACCATTTTGCCTGATATCGATCACAATTTAGCGATAATCGATTCTGATCTATGCCAAAGGGTTGAGATACCAGAGGAACAAAAGGCGCTGAACCCAGTTCCATTTGTGGGAAGTGATCTGAACGATACAATTTATCAGCAGATCACTGAAATTTTACGAGAACAGCAAAATTTTCACCTGGAAGGCTACAAGGTTCTGTGTATCAAGCGACGTTTAGCTGCACGAATTAGAGCTGTCGGCCATCATGAACCAGCGGCTTACGTTGACTTACTTCAGGAAAGTATTCACGAACAAGAACAGTTGCTAGCCGCATTGAGCATTCATGTGTCGCAGTTTTTTCGCAATGAAAGTGTATTTCAGGTCTTGGAAAAACAATTATTACCTGAATTATTGGAAACTTCACGCCACAATAATAGCAAACTTAGAATTTGGAGTGTTGGTTGTGCTAATGGTGAAGAGCCCTATTCCCTGGCCCTTCTCTGTCAGAAGCAACTGCTTAAAGGAGACTTACTTTCAATTATCGGAACCGACCTGAGTCCCGAGGCCTTAACCCGAGCCAAACGAGGGGTTTTCCCTGCCGATCGGCTCCGGAATGTTCCGGGTGAAGTTCTTACAGATTTTTTCTGTCAAAGTGATCAGCAGTACCAGCTCATTGAAAAGGTTCGTGAACGGGTACAGTTTTTTCGTCATGATATTCTTACTGATCAACCTTTTTACCGGGCAAATCTGATTTTATGCAGGAATTTATTAATCTATTTTTCTCGTAAGCAACAGCGACAGGTACTGGAAATTCTTGCCACAGCATTATTGCCGGGTGGCTACCTGGTCTTGGGAAGAGCTGAAACAATGGCCTTAACCTGTCGTGAACTATTTATCTGTGTCGATCCAGCAGAAAGGATCTACCAACGATTACCAGCAGATAAAGGGAATAAAACCAAGTAAAATTTCTATCATATTTTAAATTTTTCCCCCTCATCCGGCCTGTGGGCCCCTTCTTCCTTATGGAGAAGAATTGAGCGGAAGGAGCAGAAAATGCGTGTTGAGATCAGTTATAAATTTGTGGTTGGATTCATTATTGTTGTTGCCTCTGTGGTGCTCCTGAACCTATTGGTACCACAACTGCAGATTCCAGAATGGACACATCAATGGATTACAATTATTGGTGCTCTACTCGTCGGTCTGATTTTTGGCTGGATATTTTCTAAAGCATTTGCGACAAATTTCAGGATTTTAACTGAAGGGGCAGAACGCCTGAGTGATGGAGATCTCAGTCGTAAAGTTCGTCTGCGTAAAGGGTTATTTTCAGATGAGACTGAGGATCTTTCCAACTCATTGAATCTGGTTGTTGCTAGTTTGCGTAATTTGGTCGGGCAAATCCGTACCAGTTCAGTCAATGTCAATGAGCTCTCTTTATCTCAAACAACAACTGCTGAAGAAATGACCGCAACGGCTCACGAAGTTGCGGGATCAATTGAACAGATCAGTCGGGGGGCAGAAACTCAGGCCGAAATGGTTGAACGTGCGTCCAAAGTTATTCGGGAAATGGCTGAACAGATTGATCTGGTTGCTTCATCAGCAAGCAGCCTGTCACTGTCAGCAGAGGAAACTACTCTGTCAGCTCGTCAGGGTGAGGGAATGACAGCGGCTGCCCTGGAAAATCTGAAACAGGTCCTTGGCCAGATTGAAGAGAACGGAGAGATGTTTGTCTCCTTCAGTGAGCAGGTACAAAAAATTGGTACGATTATCGATGTTATTACCGGTATTGCACAGAAAACCAACCTGCTTGCTCTGAATGCAACAATCGAGGCAGCACGTGCGGGAGAATACGGCCATGGATTTGCCGTGGTTGCAGAAGAAGTGAGTAAACTCGCTGATAGCACAAGTATATCAGCTGGAGAGATTACCAGAATGATTGAAAAAACCCGCGAGCAGAGTTTGAAAGTGCAACAATCGATGGCCGAAAGTGTCAAATCTATCGATTCTGGTCGTGAGGCAGTCGATATTACCAACAGTGCGTTTAAAGCAATTATCGACAAAGCGGAAGCAGCTCAGATTAAATCAATCAATATTCGCGATCTAACCGAGAAACAGACTTCAGGTGCCCATGCGATTGTTGCCGCAATCGAAGAAATTGCCCGGGTGACCGAAGACAATGCAGCTTCCACTGAAGAGGTCTCTGCTGCTACAGAAGAGCAGACCGCGTCAATGGAAGAGATGACCTTTGCTTCGCAACGGCTTTCCCATCTGGCAGAGGAACTGTTGACCTCGGTAAGCCGTTTCAACCTTGGTGTCAATTCGGAGCAAGTGCAACAATGAAACAACTGCTCCCTTTCACGGTTGGCTACGAAACCTATGCCCTGGAATTAGTTGAGGTTCAAGAGGTGGTTGAGAACCAGACAATTCACCCCTTCCCCGGAGCCCCCAACGTTGTTGCTGGAGCCATCGGCTTCCATGGGCGGATTGTTCCAGTTGTCAACTTGGCGCTGTTGCTTGACTTTCCCATTGGAACACTTGGGCAACGGTTAATTGTGTTAATTAATGAGCGTGGCCCGGTAGCACTGGGGGTTGATCAGGTGCAAGCAATTATTAACATGGAAATAACCCAGGCAAACCAAATGCAGAACTATGCTGAACGAAACTACATTAGAGACGTTGTCAATTGGGGAGGCAAAATGATTAGCCTGTTTGACCTTGATCAATTACAACTAAAACTCGAATCAATCTGTATCCAAACAGGAGGTTGAGTTGTTAAACCGTGTTCTTATCGTTGATGATGCCCTATTCATGCGGACGATGCTACGTGATATTTTTGAGTCAGCGGGCTGGCAGATTATTGCGGAAGCTGCAGATGGTGAACAGGCCATTAAGGAGTATCAAACTCATCAGCCCGATTTGGTGACAATGGATCTTGTGATGCCAGAAATGGGGGGAATTGATGCTCTGAAAATAATTTTACGTGATAATCCCACCGCACGTATTGTGGTCTGTAGTGCTCTGGGACAGAAAAACCTGATTTTGGATGCAATCAATGCCGGGGCAAAAGATTTTATCGTCAAACCCTTTAAGAGTCAGCAGGTTCTTGAGGTGGTTCAGCGGGTAGTGATAGCGTCGTAAAA
>JAOZLQ010000041.1:0-10701 GCA_029934755.1 Desulfuromusa sp.
AGCAGCAGCAAGAGCCCTCGGACAACCACTAGTTGTCAATGAAGAAGCACTGGAAATGGTGCACCAGTGGTTTATACGCCGCAACTACCGGATGGAACCTAACAACGAAAGGCAGGCTCTATTACCACAGTATGCTCAACCACTTTTGAATCAGCGCGGCACAGCACCAGGGTTTCGCCTGCAACATAGCGGTTGCGAACTTTTCTTCCTACCGGGGGTTCCCACAGAGATGCAGATGATGTTTACACATTCTGTTCTACCGGTCTTGCAACAGAAAATTCCAGAAACAAATCCACGCCAGCAACGCACGTTCAAATTATTTGGCCTGGCGGAACCAAAAATCGACCGAATGATTCCCTATCGGCAATTGCCAGATGGCGTTGATGTCGCCTTTGCCCTCGACTATCCATTGGTTCTGGTCAAATTAAAGGCAAGCGGAAAAGACGCAGATTTTCGTCTAGATCAAGCTGAAGCGTTACTCCTTAAAGATTTGAACAACTATCTGATGGCAAAAAATGGAGAAACTCCGGAAGGAAATGTCGGAAAATTACTGATAAGTGCAGGGTTAACTCTCTCGTTAGCTGAATCATGCACCGGTGGGCTACTGACAACGATGCTTACCAGTCAGCCAGGAGCGTCCGCATTTCTGGAACGCACCGGGATTACCTATGCAGACTCTGCCAAAGTGGATTGGTTAAAAGTTCCGCCCCTGTTATTACAACAACACGGAGCCGTCAGTGAAAACTGTGCGCGGGCCATGGCTAGCGGACTACGGCAGACCACCGGAACAGATTTATCCCTGGCAATAACCGGTATTGCCGGTCCAGATGGTGGCACTGAAGACAAACCGGTAGGCACGGTATTTATTTCTTTAGCAAGTGCCAACGGAATACACGTAAAAAGATACACTTTTGCTGGAGATCGAAGTCAAATTCAGCGGATGAGCGCAACCATGGCATTGGAATGGTTACGCCGTTTTGCCTTACAACAAATAGAACAATAGACCTGGCAACAAATATATTGACTCCACACCAATAAAAAGTTTTAATGTTAATCCACAGAGGGGAAAATAGGTCCATACAAACCCTTCAGCATTATCTAATTCAACACTTGTGACTTTTACTGACACACAAATATGTCATGTTTCAAATGACATCAAAACGACCATAGACAAACATATAAATGACACAATCTCTTGGAGGAAAACATGTCCGATGACAACCGTAATCGTGCCCTTGATCTAGCAATGGGTCAGATTGAAAAACAATTCGGCAAAGGCAGTATCATGCGCCTTGGCTCTGATTTCCAAATACCAGCCATTGAGACAATTCCAACTGGCGCTCTCAGTCTGGATCTTGCCCTTGGAGTGGGTGGAATTCCCAAAGGCCGCATCGTTGAGATTTTTGGCCCAGAATCTTCAGGAAAGACCACCCTTGCCCTGCATATTTTGGCTGAAGTACAAAAACAAGGGGGAGTTGCTGCATTTATCGACGCTGAACACGCCTTGGACATTCAGTACGCTCAACATCTCGGGGTTAAACCGGACGATCTGTTAATCAGTCAACCTGATACTGGTGAGCAGGCACTGGAAATCACCGAAATGCTGGTTCGTAGTGGTGCCATTGATCTTTTGGTCATCGATTCAGTTGCCGCATTGACACCACGGGCAGAAATTGAAGGAGAGATGGGCGATTCCCACATGGGACTACAAGCACGCTTGATGTCTCAAGCATTACGAAAATTAACTGGCATCGTCAGTAAATCAAATTGCACCATTATTTTTATCAATCAGATCCGGATGAAAATTGGGGTCATGTTCGGCAACCCGGAAACAACCACTGGTGGCAATGCCCTAAAATTCTACTCTTCTGTCCGTCTCGATATCCGTCGGATTGCCTCCCTCAAACAGGGACAAGATGTTATTGGTGGAAGAACCCGGGTTAAGGTCGTAAAGAATAAGGTTGCCCCCCCATTCAAACAAGCAGAGTTTGATATTATGTATGGCAATGGAATCTCCCGCGAAGGGGATCTCCTTGATCTGGGAGTTGATAACGATATCGTTGAACAAAGTGGTTCCTGGTTCTCATATAAGGGAGAACGGGTTGGTCAAGGCAGAGAAAATGCAAAACAATACCTTAAGGAACACCCTGAAATGACCAATGAAATTGATGTGACTTTACGTGAACTTTACGGTATCGGAGAAAATAAACCTGTCAACAATGCAGATGAAGGATAATTATAAGGCTGTTTCTAAATAGCTACTCAATTGAAAAGTCAGATAGGATACAACCATGAATTTAAATGACATTCTCGGCATGGCACTTAAGTCCAACACCTCGGATATCCATCTCAAAGCTGGATTGCCACCGGTTTTCCGCATCGACGGCAATTTGCGCCCATTGCCAAAAGCACCAAGACTAACAACTGAAGCGGTACGCAGCATGTGTGAAGCAATCATGAACGATCGGCAGCGGGTAAAGTTTGAAGAAATGAATGAAATTGACTTGGCCTATGGGGTTCCCGGATTAGGGCGTTTTAGAGCCAATGTTTTTATGCAACGCAATTCGGTTTCCGCGGTATTTCGGGCTATCCCTTTTAAGGTTGCAACTTTAGACGACCTGCTCATGCCACAGGTTCTCAAAAAAATAGCCGAAGAATCACGTGGTCTGGTTCTGGTAACAGGAGCAACTGGGTCCGGAAAATCAACCACCCTGGCCGCAATGATTGATTATATCAACAGTAACCGCACCGCTCATGTTGTCACGATTGAAGATCCGATCGAATACTTGCACCGCGATCGCAAATGCATTATCAATCAGCGCGAAGTCGGTTTTGATACGACCGGATTTGCCCCGGCACTTAAAAGTTCACTGCGTCAGGATCCTGATGTCATTCTGGTTGGTGAAATGCGCGATCAAGAGACAACCGAAACCGCCCTTGCTGCCGCTGAAACCGGACACCTGGTACTTTCAACCCTACATACAATTGATGCACCGGAGACAATCTCGCGAATTGTCTCCATGTTCCCACCACACCAACAACGCCATGTCCGCTTGCAGTTATCAAATGTGCTCAAGGGAGTTATTTCACAGCGTTTAATTCCACGGATCGAGGGAACCGGAAGGGTTGCTGCCGTTGAGGTCATGATATCTACGGGGCGGGTTCGGGAATTAATTGATGATCAGGAAAAAACAATTCAGCTAAGAGATACAATCGCTAAGGGATATACCACCTACGGCATGCAAACTTTCGATCAAGCATTGATGGATTTAGTCAAAAGAAAAGTCATCAGTTATGATGAAGCCCTCCGTCAAAGTTCCAACCCCGATGATTTCAAACTTAAGTTTTCCGGAATTGATTCCACTTCTGATGCTTCATGGGGTGATTTTGAGCGCGGCAAGGAGCAGGAAGACGAGAAGGCCCTGGCAGATAAAAAGGAAGAGCTAGATGCCGATGGACAAATCGAAATCGAAAGATTCTAACAGTTTTTCTGCAGCGTTAAGACTGCTCACCCGCCGAGACCGGAGTGAAACCGAACTGCGACAAAAGCTTAAGCAGTTCGGTTTTTCTCTATCTGCGATAGAGACTGCCATTGAAAAATGTCGAGAATATAATTATCTGGATGACAACCGTTATGCCGTAGAAAGGGCTCGTATTCTGATGCGCAATGGGCGGGGCGTTGGCAGCAAAGTCTTGTTTGACCTTCGCCGCCGGGGGATTGATGAAACCATTGCGTCCCGAGCACTGGAAGCTGCTGAAAGTGAGTTTCCCACAGATCAGATTCTCCAGGAACAAGTGAGCCGACGTTTTGCAACATTCAGCTATTCCAACGCAAGTGATCGAGAACGCCGCCGGGTCATCGGTTTTTTTCAACGCCGTGGATTCCCATTGGAACAAATATTCTCAATACTCAAAGACAACTCAAAATAGTCTGCAACACCAATTCACTTAAAATACTTTTCAAATCCAGCTGCTTCGATTAGTATCCCATATTCATAATTTATTAAAAGACTTCACGCTTTCATTGAATTTATTATAAAAAACTGAAAGGTCTCCACCGATGATTACCGGAAATGAAATTCGTGCCCGCTTTCTGCAATATTTTGAAGAACGGGGACATACACCTATCTCATCATCCTCCCTGGTTCCTCACAATGACCCGACCCTGCTTTTCACCAATGCTGGGATGAACCAATTTAAGGACTGTTTCCTAGGTGATGAAAAACGCGCGTATTCACGAGCAGTAACCTCACAAAAATGTGTTCGGGCTGGTGGAAAGCATAACGATCTGGAAAATGTTGGGCGCACGGCTCGCCACCATACGTTTTTTGAGATGCTCGGCAACTTCTCTTTCGGTGATTATTTCAAAAAAGAGGCCATTGCATACGCTTGGGAATTTTTGACCGTTGAAATGGGGCTAGACAAAGACCGTCTCTACGTTTCAGTTTATACCGACGACGATGAAGCAGCTAACATCTGGCACAATCAGGAAGGAATTCCTCGAGAACGAATCTTCCGCTTTGAAGAAGATAACTTCTGGTCAATGGGCGATACCGGGCCCTGTGGACCCTGTTCAGAGATATTTTACGATAATGGGCCAGAAGTCGGCTGTGATTCGCCCACATGTACCGTTGGTTGTGATTGCGACCGCTACATGGAAATCTGGAATAACGTTTTTATGCAGTTTGATCGTCAACCTGATGGCACTCTGATCCCGCTACCAAAACCGGCCGTTGATACCGGCATGGGGCTGGAACGACTTACCACAGTTATGCAGGGCGTTCAGTCAAACTACGACACCGACCTGATCCGCAAAATTATCGCCTACATCGAAAAGTTATCAGCCAAGACCTATGGTAATAACAAAGAGAATGATGTTTCCATGCGCGTCATGGCCGATCACAGCCGTGCCACCGCTTATTTAATCGCTGATGGCGTTTTACCCTCCAACGAAGGGCGCGGCTATGTGCTGCGACGAATCATGCGTCGTGCTATGCGCCATGCCAAAATGCTCGGGTTCGAAGATCCAATATTATTCAAAACGGCGGTCTTTGTCCTTGAATCGATGGCTGAAGCCTATCCAGAAGAGGCCAAGCGGAAGGATTTTGTGGCCAAGGTTGTGCAGAACGAAGAAGAGCGTTTCATTCAAACTCTTGGAAATGGCCTACGGATATTACAGGAAGAAATAGCGCAATTATCTGCAACCAAACAAACGATTATCCCCGGTGAAATAATTTTCAAACTCTATGACACTTATGGATTCCCCCTTGATCTGACCGCTGATATCGTTGAAAAAGATGGCTACAGTCTTGATGAAGCAGGATTTGACACCTGCATGGAGGAACAACGAACCAAGGCTCGGAAGCACTGGAAAGGTTCTGGCGAAGAGGCCGTTTCAGCTATCTACAAGCAACTGGTTGAGAAGGGAATTCAAAGCAAATTTTCTGGTTATTTAAAATTGGAAGACCAAGGTGAAGTGTTGGCCTTGATCCATCAAGGAGTGGTAGTTGAAGAATCGGCCTGCGGCGAAACCGTTGAAGTCATCACCGCGACCACTCCCTGCTACGGTGAGTCGGGTGGACAAGTTGGAGACACTGGCGAAATTATCACCGCTGAGGCAAACCTGAGAATTATCGAGACCAGAAAACCACTTCCCGAACTTTATGTCCATGTTTGTGAAGTTGTCACTGGAGCAATAAAAAAAGGGGACAATGCAACCCTTAAAGTCAATGCAGAACGACGCCAACAGATTATTCTTAATCATACCGCTACCCACCTGCTGCAAGCTGCTCTGCAAAAATTGCTTGGAGAACATGTCAAACAAGCAGGATCATTGGTGACCCCGGAACGGCTTCGTTTTGACTTTACCCATTTTTCACCAGTTTCTACAGAAGAATTGAGAAAAATTGAAGCGGAGGTCAATCAGCAAATCCGGGTCAACTCTCAAGTAGAAAGCCGTGAGATGAGTGCTGATGCTGCGCAAGAAGCTGGGGCCATGGCCCTGTTTGGTGAAAAATATGGTGATATCGTTCGGGTCATCAATATTGGGGACTACAGCAAGGAACTCTGCGGTGGAACCCATGCCAAAGCTGCTGGTGATATTGGCCTGTTCCGAATAATAAGTGAAGGGGGCATTGCAGCCGGAGTACGTCGGATTGAAGCTGTAACCGGAGCAACAGCTCTGGCCCAAGTCCAGCAACAACAACAGTCACTACAACGTTTAGCTGATCTGGTCAAAAGCGATCCACAGAAAATTGAGTCGCGGCTACAAAAACTTCTGGAACAGCAAAAAGAACTGGAAAAGGAGCTGGAACAGCTCCAGGCAAAAGCCAACGCTGACCGCAGTAGCGAGCTGATTAACAAAGTACAATTAGTTGAAGATATCAAATTACTCGCGGTTAAAGTCCCTGGAGCTGATGGCAAAGGGTTGCGAGAATTTTCAGATCAACTGCGTGACAAACTTGGTTCCGGTGTACTAGTTCTGGTCTCCGATGCCGGTGGCAAAGTATCTCTACTGGTTGCCGTGACTAAAGATCTCACCGGTCGAGTTAAAGCTGGCAATCTGATTAAACCTTTAGCTGAAATTGTTGGCGGTCGCGGTGGTGGACGCCCCGACTTGGCTCAAGCCGGCGGTTCAGATACAGATAAAATTGAGATGCTATTACAGGCAGCACCAGAGCAATTGAAAAATATTTTGCTCTAGGAGCCTGTCGGGCTTTCGAACCGTAGCGAGAAAATGAATGTTTAAGGGCAGATTTTTGATCGTTTGAGAGCAAATAGCCATAGCTATTTGTCGAAAAGGATCGGAAATATGAACTAAACAGGCGTTTTCGCAGTAGGTTCTTGTAAAGTCCGACAGGCTCCTAAGTTCACATCAGAGTGCCTTATTTTCACTTATAAGCAGCCAGAAACTAGACATCTCTGTCTGCTTCGCTATATTTATCAAATAACAGAAGTTGAACTAACCTGACCCGAAATATCTGCGAGAACTAAAAAGTATGGCTTTTGCTGGAATCTATCAGAAACAAAGACAAAAGACTCTCCTCTGTGTCGATGATGAACCAATCATTCGCGAACTCTGTGTCAATGTGTTGGAAGACTACCATGTTCTTCTGGCAGAAGATGGTCTGGAAGCACTAAAAATTATTGAAACAATCGAGGTGGATATCGTCCTCAGTGATGTCATGATGCCGAAACTAGGTGGACTGGAGCTGTTACAAAAAATCAAAGAACAACGGCCTGATCAAGCAGTGATTCTAATGACCGGCTATTCAGATAAAGATTTAATCCTTCAAGCTCTCAAAGAAGGGGCCGATGATTTTATCAATAAACCGATCAATATTCTGCAGCTGAGCACCACCGTGGACAAAGTTTTTGAAAAACAAAAACTTCGCGAAGAGCTGGCGAACTTAAAACAATCAGACCAGCTCAAAAGTGACTTTCTCGGATTGATTTCACATAAGTTAAAAACCCCGGCTACCGCTATTTCCCTGTTTATTCAGAATATTGCGGAAGGGGTAGAAAGTCCGAATGATACCAACTTCAAACAGATGGTGGCCATGGTACAAGCTGAAACAGTCCACTTGGAACAACTGATTCAGGATCTTCTCTACTTTAGCGAGGCGACCCTGCAAAAAGAGACCTTAACCCTTGAACCAATCAATTTAGGCTCCTATGCAAATCAAGTGGCAAATACTTTACAACCGGCGGCATTTCACCGCGGGGTTAGCCTTGAGAGCGATATTGAACCACCACTGACACCAAAACCACTCATGTTGAATCCACAAAGGATCGGTTTTGCCATTCGTGCCCTGCTCGACAATGCTATTAAGTTCACCCAGAAGGGTGGCTCAATCAGTATGGAGGAAAAGATAGACTCCGAACAGGTTAGACTACTGATCAAAGATAACGGTATCGGCATTTCACCGCAGGAACTTGCTAAAATTTTCAATAAATTCTATCAAGTTGATCCCGAACATACCGGACAGGTGCGTGGTTTCGGTCTTGGTCTTTACTATGCCCGCGATTTTATTCGCAGTATGGGTGGTCAACTCTATATAGAAAGTCAACCAGAAAGGGGAACCCTGGCAACTATCCAATTCCCTTTATCGCCCTAAAAGCCCCTAAATTCCTGAGAACTGCCCCTGCTATCGTCGCTTTAGCCCTTTATTATCAACCCCTCTTTATGTTATTTGTTAACATTTGTTATTCAACATCAATGACTTATTTTTCTTGGAGCAACCAATGTTTAAAGGAACAACAATCTGCTGTGTTCGTCATGGTGACCAAGTCGCTCTAGCTGGAGATGGTCAGGTTAGTTTGGGCAACACAGTCATGAAACATGGAGCCCGAAAAATTCGTAGAATTTACCAAGATCAAGTTCTTGCCGGATTTGCTGGTAGTACTGCCGATGCTTTTACTCTGTTTGAAAAATTTGAGGCCAAACTGCAGGAATTTCGTGGCAACCTTTCACGTGCTGCCGTTGCACTAGCTAAAGACTGGCGCACGGACAAGGTACTGCGTCGTCTGGAAGCATTGCTGATCGTAGCCGACAAAGATGTCAGTCTGGTTATTTCAGGTGCAGGGGATGTTATTGAACCCGACGATGGTGTTGCTGCAATCGGTTCTGGTGGCAGCTTTGCTCTTGCTGCAGCACGTGCGTTAGTGGCTCACTCCGATCTTGATGCCGAAAATATTGTTCAGGAAGCACTCCACATTGCTGCTGATATCTGTATTTACACCAATGATAAAATTTCTGTTGAGGTTCTTAAGTGAATAATTTCACCCCTAGGGAGATCGTTTCCGAACTCGATCGCTATATTATCGGCCAAAATGATGCCAAGCGTGCGGTTGCTGTTGCCTTGAGAAATCGCTGGCGTCGCCAGCAGGTTCCAGCTGAATTACGTGATGAAATCGCACCTAAAAATATCATTATGATCGGCCCAACTGGCGTCGGAAAAACTGAAATCGCCCGACGTTTGGCAAAACTGGCTCAGGCCCCATTCATCAAAGTTGAAGCAAGCAAGTTTACCGAAGTAGGCTACGTAGGTCGCGATGTCGAAAGTATGGTTCGCGACCTTCTGGAACTGGCCATCAACATGGTCAAAGAAGAAGAAACTCAAAAGATGCAGCTCAAGGCCGAGGAAAACGCCGAGGAAAAACTGCTTGATTTGTTGCTCCCTGGAGAATCTGATCGTTCGCCAGACAAACAGGACCAACGGGTTCATACTCGTGATCGACTGCGCAAGTTATTACGTCTTGGAGAACTGGAAGATCGCTTTGTCGAGCTTGAAATTGAAGTCAGTAGTATGCCAACCATGGGGGTCTTTACCCCACAGGGGAATGAAGAGATGGGAATGAACATCAAAGAGATGTTCGGCAATCTGTTTCCCAAAAGTTCCAAACATAAACGGGTGAAGGTCAGTGAAGCACGCCAACATCTGATTGAAACTGAGGCTGAAAAGCTGATCGATATGGAAAATGTCACAACCCTAGCTCGCGAGCGTGCTGAACAAAACGGGATTATTTTCATCGATGAAATTGATAAAATTGCCAGTCGTGAAGGTGTCCATGCTCCCGAAGTTTCCAGAGAAGGGGTGCAACGAGATATCCTCCCAATTGTTGAAGGCAGCACCGTAAGTACCAAGCACGGTTCGATCAAAACCGATCATATCCTGTTTATTGCTGCTGGGGCATTCCATACAGCAAAACCATCAGACTTGATTCCTGAGTTGCAAGGACGCTTTCCGATCCGAGTTGAATTGGATAGTCTGGATGAAAATGATTTCTATCGAATTCTCACAGAACCGAAAAATGCCCTGATCCGTCAATACAAAGAATTGATGAAAACTGAATCGATTCAACTCGATTTTGATGATGAGGCAATTCGGGAAATGGCAAAGATGGCTAAAACGGTCAATGACCGGACAGAAAATATTGGCGCCAGACGTTTACATACAATTCTGGAAAAACTTTTGGAAGATCTTTCATTCACCGCCCCGGAACTGGCAGGAAAGCAAGTTAATATCGCTGCCGAAGAGGTGCAGAAAAGACTGGCAGAAATCAGCCAGGATGAAGATCTGTCACGCTATATTCTGTGATCAATTAAAATTATCCGGGTAGGGGCGCTGCTTGCCGCGCCCCCGACAACGTCCGCAAAAAAGGGCACAGCAAGCAGCGCCCCTACAGGAATAGAAAATGGAAGAACTGATCGCAAAAGCTAATGTGCTAATGGAAACACTCCCTTGGATCAAGCGTTTCTATGGAAAAACTGTCGTCATCAAATATGGTGGCAATGCCATGGTCGAAGAACACCTGAAAGAAGGCTTTGCCCGCGATGTCATCATGATGAAATATATCGGGCTGAATCCGGTCGTGGTTCACGGTGGTGGACCACAAATCGGCAAGGTGCTTGAGGCAATGAAAATTGAGAGCCGATTTATTCAAGGAATGCGGGTTACTGATAGCGAAACCATGGATGTCGTCGAAATGGTTCTCGGTGGTAAAGTCAACAAAGAGATTGTCACCAATATAAATCGACATGGCGGAAATGCTGTCGGTGTCACTGGCAAAGACGGTGGTTTGATCAAAGCTAGAAAGCTGGAAATGACGACTGTCAATCCAGAAACTCTGACTCCAGAAATTATCGATATCGGCATGGTAGGCGAAGTTGAATCGGTCGACCCAACCATTATCAAAAGC
>JAOZLQ010000041.1:10801-14623 GCA_029934755.1 Desulfuromusa sp.
TGGTTGCTGCAAGTGGTAAAGGGTGTTGGCTGACCGATATCGATGGCAAGCAATATCTCGATTTCCTTGCTGGTGTTGCCGTCAACAATCTCGGCCACTGCCATCCCAAAGTTGTTGCTGCCTTGCAGGATCAAGCAGGCAGACTGCTACATTGTTCCAACTATTTCCACATTCCACAACAAATTGAACTGGCAGAAATCCTCTGTGAACATTCATTTGGTGATCGGGTATTTTTCTGTAACTCCGGAGCCGAAGCCAATGAAGCCGCCCTGAAACTGGTTCGCAAATACAGCGCCGATACCTATGGTGAAAACCGTTTTGAAATCATCACAGCTCAAGATTCTTTCCACGGACGCACCCTTGCCACCATCAGCGCAACAGGCCAAGAAAAGATCCGGGCAGGCTTTGCCCCAATGATTCCAGGATTCAAATACGTCCCGTTTGGTGATATTCAGGCTCTCAAAGAGGCCGTTGGTCCAAACACCTGTGCCATCATGCTAGAACCAATACAAGGAGAAGGGGGCATCAATGTTCCGCCAGAAGGTTATTTGCGGGCGGTTCGAGAACTCTGTGATCAGCAAAAACTACTGTTGGTATTTGATGAAATTCAGGTTGGTCTTGGCCGCACTGGAAAATTATTTGCCTATCAGAATGACAACATTGAGCCTGACGTGATGACATTAGCCAAAGCCCTGGCAGCTGGTCCACCCATTGGCGCCATGATTGCTCGAGAAAAATATGCCGAGGCATTAGGCCCAGGAACTCATGGTTCAACCTTCGGCGGCAATCCATTGCTCGCAGCTGCGGGTGTTGCGGCAATGAAAGTTCTGCTCGAAGATGGAATTGTGGATAATTGTGTCGTCATGGGTGATTATCTTCAGATACAATTAGAACAGTTACAGAAAAAGTATTCTTTTATCAAAAATGTCCGTGGCCGTGGCCTGATGTTAGGAATGGAATTGACGATTGAAGGAGCAGAGATTGTTAAAACTGCCCTTGATCGCGGTCTCCTCATCAACTGTACTGTTGGAAAAGTTCTGCGCTTCGTACCACCATTAATAGTCACCCGAGAAGAAATCGACCAGATGATTGAAATTCTGGACGGGATATTTATAGAGTTATAGTCTATTAAGTATAGATGCACACTGGCACCGAAAACTCTTTTCGTAGTTACTCAGTCATTCTGTCGCCAACAAAGTTTTGGGAGAATAAAATAATGAATAAAGATTTTCTTGCCCTCTCCGACTGGTCACTGGAAGACCTGGAATCAATCTTCACTCTGACCAGAGAGTTGAAACAAAAACAGAAAGAAGGCACCCCCCACCAGCTCCTCAAAGGGCAAACCCTGGGGATGATCTTTGAAAAAAGTTCAACCCGCACCAGGGTCTCTTTTGAAGTTGGGATGTTTCAGCTTGGCGGACATGGGTTATTTCTCCATTCTGGCACGACACAGATGGGTCGAGGTGAGCCGATCAAAGATACCGCCCGGGTGATGTCGGGTTATTGTGACGGTGTTATGGCACGAACCTATTCCCATGCAGCATTGGAAGAATTTGCTGAGCACAGCTATGTTCCGGTTATTAATGGTCTCAGTGATCTCTACCATCCCTGTCAGTTAGTTGCAGACATGTTTACTGTAACTGAACACAAAGAAGATTATCGTAATCTGAAATATTGTTGGATTGGTGATGGCAACAACATGGCGAACAGCTGGATCAATGCTGCAGCTGTCGCTGGATTTGAGCTACGCATTGCAACTCCAAAAGGGTATGAACCGGATAGTGAAATTATCGCTCTGGCAGAAAAATCTGGTGCAAATATCCTATTAACTAACAATCCACGTGAAGCTGCTGAAGGAGCCGATGTTCTCAGTACCGATGTTTGGGCCAGTATGGGACATGAAGCAGAGCAACAAGATCGAATAAAAGCTTTTACCGGATTCCAGATCAATACTGAGCTGGTTAAACTAGCCGATGCAGAAGCCGTGGTGATGCATTGCCTCCCTGCCCATCGCGACGAAGAGATCACTGATGAAGTCGTTGAGGGAACACAATCCATTATTTTCGATGAAGCCGAAAATCGCCTGCATGTACAAAAAGCGATTTTGGCAACACTGATGGCACGTTAGCTCATGCAGATTATCTGTCCCCATTGCGGCTATAGTAAAGAAGTTAATCAGGAACAACTTCCGCCGGATGTTAGCAAAGTTAATTGTCCAAAGTGCAAACAGAGTTTCTCGCTGCGACAGCAAACGCAAGAACCTCAAATACAACCAGAGATAACCGTTACGCCGAGAAAGAACATAACAGATATCCCGGTGAGAACAGAAATAGATGCTTTGCCTAAAGCGGGTTTCTGGATGCGGTTAGTTGCAACTTTTATCGATGCATTTATTGTCTTTGTGCTGCAATTCTTACTGGGATCACTGCTTGCCTTAGCTGGTTTTGCCGTTATTGGTGGGGAAGGCACTACAGGGAATATAGCCATATTGGTACAATTATTCGGCTTTATCCTCAGCTTTGCTTACTATGTTTTCTTCACCGGCTACTGTGGTCAAACCCCAGGGAAGATGGCGTTGCGAATTAAAGTGATCCGGCGTGACGGATCGCCTCTCAGTTATGGCAGAGCTGCTTTTCGGGAAATACCGGCAAAATTCATTTCGGGAATTATTTTCGGGATCGGCTATCTGATGGTTGCCTTTGATGATCAAAAACAAGGTCTGCACGATCGTATGGCTGATACCTATGTAATTAAACTTTGACCTGCTTAGCCCTTCTCCCTTGGGGAGAAGGTGGCCAATGGCCGGATGAGGGGGGCTTTTTACGGCAATTCGGGGTTAGATTCCCCCTCACCCTGACCCTCGGGAGTATTTTTGAGTTGGCTGAATTAGAACTAATCAAACTTTGATGGCCAAGCCATCGCATAACTTTAGGAGTAAGAAAATGGCTAAAATTGAAGACGTTAAAAAAGTAGTTCTCGCTTATTCTGGCGGGTTGGACACCTCAATCATCCTCAAGTGGTTGGTTGAAGAGTATGATTGTGAAGTTGTCGCATTCTCTGCCGATCTCGGTCAGGGAGAAGAATTGGATGGTATTCCAGAGAAAGCGAAAAATACCGGTGCCAGTGCCTGCCATATTCTTGATTTAAAAGAGGAATTTACTCGCGATTTTGTCTTCCCAATGTTCCGTGCCAATGCAATCTACGAAGGTCGCTATTTTCTTGGGACTTCCATTGCCCGGCCTCTGATTGCCAAAGCACAGATGGAAATTGCCGCTAAAGAAGGGGCTGATGCCGTCTCTCACGGTGCAACGGGCAAAGGCAACGATCAAGTGCGCTTTGAAATCTCCTATTACCATTTTGACCCATCAGTCAAAGTTATTGCCCCGTGGCGTGAATGGGATATGAACAGTCGCACCGCCTTGGAAAATTATGCCAAAAAACATGGGATTCCAATTCCAACCAGCAAAAAGTTTCCCTGGAGCTCTGATCGCAACTTGCTGCATATCTCCTTTGAGGGAGATGTTCTGGAAAACCCTTGGGCTGAAGCTCCGGAGGAGATGTATGTCCTCACCGTTGCTCCCGAAGATGCACCCGATCAGCCAGAATATGTCGATATCGAGTTTGAAAAGGGGGATGCCGTTGCTGTTAATGGTGAACGCCTTTCACCCGCTAACCTGTTGGCAAAATTGAATCAACTGGGTGGCAAGCATGGTATCGGTCGGGTCGATTTACTGGAAAACCGCTACGTCGGCATGAAGAGCCGTGGTATCTATGAAACTCCCGGCGGAACGATCCTTGAGGAAGCTCACCGGGGCGTTGAGC
>JAOZLQ010000042.1:0-3708 GCA_029934755.1 Desulfuromusa sp.
TGAACCGGACAGATGTTGTGCTACAAACCCGGACAGTTTACTTGTTTCCAACAGATCTGTCGAATTTTCTTGACAGTCAAAGGCTAGTCGGATAGATTGTCCGCTTTGTGAGCCCCACAACCCTTAAGTCATAAGTTTAGAGAGGAACGCGATGAGTACCCAGGTCGCTAAAGAGCAGGATATTATAAGAGATTGGTATGTTGTAGACCTTGAAGGTGTTGTTCTTGGTCGTGCTGCAACTGAAATAGCTCGTGTTTTACGTGGTAAGCACAAGCCTATTTATACTCCAAGTGTTGATACTGGAGACTTTGTCGTTGTTCTCAACGCTGAGAAGATCAAGTTGACCGGCAACAAGATGGCTGATAAAAAATATTATCACCATAGCGGTTGGCAAGGTGGCATCAAAGAAATCACGGCGGAAAAATTGCTTGAAAAGAAGCCTGAGATGTTGGTTCAAACAGCCGTCAAAGGTATGCTGCCAAAGAATAAATTAGGCCGTAAAATGTTTCGTAAACTCAAGGTTTATGCTGGTGGTGAGCATCCTCATGCTGCCCAGCAACCTAAAGAACTGAAGTTATAATATTGGGAGATAGCTAGATGGCTGAGCAGAAGTACTATGCAACTGGCAAAAGAAAAACCTCAATTGCCCGTGTCTGGATGAAACCAGGTACTGGTGAAATTATTGTCAATAAACGTCCTCTGGATGTTTTCTTTGGTCGTGAGACATCCAAGATGGTTATTCGTCAGCCATTAGAGTTGACCGATAACTTAGGAAAGTTTGATATCTCCGTCAACGTCTCCGGAGGTGGTATCTCTGGTCAGGCTGGAGCCATTAAACATGGTATCACCAAAGCCTTATTGGATGTTAATCCAGAATTGCGGGCAACCCTGAAGTCGGCTGGGTTTATTACCCGTGATAGCCGAATTAAGGAACGTAAAAAATACGGACGTGCCGGTGCCCGTAAGAGTTTCCAGTTTTCCAAGCGTTAATTCCATTATTGGCAATTATCTGTTGGATACGAAAAAAAAGGGAAGCCCTAAAGGGTTTCCCTTTTTTTGTATATGCTAAACTTGATTGTAATTTGTAGTAAATATTGGAGATTTCTATGTTGAAAGTCGCTGTGGTTGGTGCCAGTGGTTATACCGGTGTCGAGTTGTTGCGGATACTGGTTGGACATCCTGAAATTGAAATCTGCTGTATAACCTCGCGGCAGCATGAGGGGTTACCTATCAATACTCTGTTCCCTTCGTTAAGTGGCTTCTGTGAGTTGATTTGTGAGCCACTTGATGTTGCTGAAATCTCAAAACGCGCTGATCTGGTATTTACCGCACTGCCACATAAGTCATCCATGGAGGTTGTCCCGGGCTTTCTTGAGGCCGGTTGCAAAGTTATTGACCTGTCTGCAGATTATCGATTGAAAGATCGGGATGTGTATGAAAAGTGGTATCAGACTCATAGTAGCCCGGAACTATTTACTACAGCCGTTTATGGGTTGCCGGAACTCTACCGTGATCAGCTCCTTTCTGCTTGTTTGGTTGCTAACCCCGGCTGTTATCCGACCAGTGTTATTCTCGGCTTGGCTCCTTTATTGGAAGAACAGTTGATTGACCCGCAGAGTTTGATTGTCGATAGTAAATCGGGGGTTAGTGGAGCTGGACGTGGCGTTAAACTAGGGAGTCTTTTTTGTGAGACCAATGAAGGGTTTAAAGCTTACGGTATCGCCAGCCATCGACATACTCCGGAAATTGAGCAAGAGTTGACCGGATTAGCTAACAGCACCATCCGCCTGAATTTTACACCTCACTTGCTGCCAGTTAATCGCGGTATCCTTTCTACTTGCTATGCGGATTTGTTAGAGGATAAATCTTCAGAAGAACTGATTGAATTGTTTCAACAGCGTTATGTAGATGAGCCTTTCGTGCGGGTGATGCCAGGGGGAGAACTGCCGAATATTGCTTATGTCCGGGGAACAAATTTCTGTGATATCGGGTTGGTGAGCGATCAACACACGGGGAGAGTGATTGTGGTGACGGCTATAGACAACCTTGTCAAAGGTGCTGCAGGGCAAGCTGTGCAAAATATGAATATTGTTTGTGGTTTTACTGAATCAATGGGATTGGGGATTGTGCCAACGTTTCCTTAGTGGTCAGCTGGATAGATTACTTGCTTTTTAAGCTTCATATTCTTATTATGAATAGTTAATCTCTTGTTTGAATTTGTGTCTTGAGGATATGTATGCTGGAAAGTGGTTATACGGTATTTGATTGTCAGATTGTCAAGCCGCTAGAGAATAATAGTGTTTATCAAAGTTACTTGGTCAATTGCCCCGATTCCATAGTTGCAAAACTGTTTCTGCTTCTTCCTGATCCATTGATAGATTCACAACAGCGGCAATCTTTTTTAGACCATGCCGACTGGTTATCAAATCAGGATTTTTCCGGTGTTGGAGCTCCTTTAAAAGCAGGAGAGGTAGATGATAACCTTGCATGTCTCTACCCCTATCCACATGGTACCCCCCTGCGACAATCTTTCACCGAGGGTTTCTCGGTACGACAATCTGTTGAACTGATCAAGAAAATTTCTTTCTGTTTGAGCACTCCACATAGTGCTGGGCTCTGGCATGGAAATCTTTCCCCTGAAACTATTTATCTGGAAGATGATTCTCCTTATCTGGCGGATTTTTCTTTGAGTCAACTGGCCCGCTTAGATTACCATTCTGGAATTGATCCTCAGTATACGAGCCCAGAGCAGGTGCGTGGAGAAATGTCACGCTCTGCTGCTGATATCTACAATCTGGGTTGTATTTTCTACCATCTGCTGACAGGGCAACCGCCTTTTTCTGGTGAGGATGCATTTGCCATAGCTAAGCAGCACCTTCAGGATGAATTCCCTCTTCTTCCAAATGAACTGGCTCTTTTGCAACCCTTACTGAATTCGATGACAGACATGGTTGCGGAAAATCGCAGTAATATCGATGAATTAATTGATCAAATTGACAAAGTATTAGAATCACAGGAAATAGATTTGATTAATGTTTCAGCATCTCTGGAAAATCAGCAGATTGATGACGTGTCTTCGGAGAAAAGCCCCTCTTTGTTAGATGAAGCGCGAGATGGTTCCGAAATAGCCGCACGTATTGAGGCGCGATTAAAAGAACATGCGAGCGATTTTAAAGAACCAGAATTACTTGAAGAAGAAGGTGCTGTTGCTGATGGGTTGGAGCAAAATATTCACGTAGAAAAAGGGGGATTGTGGAAGTTTGTACTGGTTTTATTGTTCGGAGTTGCTATTGGTTCTGGTTTATTCTTTGTGTTAGATATAAAAAATTCTGCTATTACTCCGGTGGTTGTTGAGCCAGAGGTAAACATGGGTACTATTTTTGTGACTGATCTGGATCAAAGTTTGCAACTATGGCAAGAGGCCGATTTCAATGGGGCTGAAACTGGATTTAAACAAATTATAGCTGATTATCAGGAAGATCCACGTGCTTACAATAATTTAGCGGCATTTTATGCTGCCCAAGGAAATTATGATCAAGCTCGTGATTATCTTGAACAAGCACTGGCAACCGATGAGAGCTATGCCACTATCTATCGAAATTTGGGGTCGGTTTATGCGGAAATGGCAAGAGGTTCCTACGGTCGCGCATTGCAGCTGGACCGGACCAATGAGTTTATTTCATTACCGGTTTTCTCCAGCCAGGGTGT
>JAOZLQ010000042.1:3808-14587 GCA_029934755.1 Desulfuromusa sp.
GTTGTATTATCTGAATTGGAACCATCAGGTGAACGTGTTTCTAGTGATGTGGTTGAAGCAAATTTACACCAGGAAAATGCAGAAGATTTTCTACAGCGTTGGGCTCAAGCCTGGTCAGATCAGAATGTTGCTGCTTACTTGTCTTTTTATAGTGAGGAGTTTGTCCCTCCTGCAGGAAGAAACCGGCTCGCTTGGGAGAAGCAACGGCGCACCCGTTTATTGACTCCACAGGAGATTCAGATCGGTTTAGATGAATTCCAAACAACTTTAGAGGAGAGTATCCTGCTGCGAGTTGAGGTTATCCAGAGTTATAAGAGCAATCTTTTAACTGATCGGTTCAAAAAGGTTTTTGATCTGCAACGGACTGCCAACAGTTGGGAAATTCTTCGTGAACGTTCTTTGGGGAGAGTCCGTTGATGCTGAAACGCATAACTATCACTGTTCTCATTATTGGTCTGTTAGGCCTGACGGGAGTCAAGGTTGGGGCACTTTGGCCTCAACAACAGACCGCAATCGTAGTATCTCAAACCCGTCTTCCATTTCTTACAGATGATGCAAGGGTGTCAGAACAGAGAAAGGTTGATCCTCAGGTTCAAATTTTATTTGATCGGTTGGATAGCCGTTTGTCGCGAAACCCAGATGATTACGAAGCTAGCTTATTAAGGGGGTTGTTGTTATTCCAAGTCGGTGGGTTAGTCGATGCAATTGCTGAATTGCGAGTGTTAACACTTCGTGCACCTAAATTTCAGTTAGCACATTTAATCCTGGGTGATTTATTGATGGCACGTTTCAACCAGGTTGATTCCATCGGTACTAATGGGCTGCTGAAGAAAGTCAGCTCTGGCCAGGAACAACGTATTGAGCAGCTACAGAGTGAGGTTAGAGCCAGGTTGCAGGGGTATCTTTTCTTGCTTGATGGTGTAGAGGTTCCCCGTGCTTTACTTTCGTTGAGCGTCGATACAGATTATGCGTTGATTGTCGATAAAACTAAAAATCGCCTTTATGTTTATCATAATTCTGGTCCCGGTTTGTCACCTGAATTAGTTGATGATTTTTATGTTGTTTTGGGGAAACAGACGGGTGACAAATTTCGTGAGGGAGACTTGAAAACTCCAAGTGGAATCTATTTTGTGACCAGTTATCTCCCTGATGAAAAATTACCCCCGCTTTATGGGAGTGGTGCTTTTCCAGTCAATTATCCGAATGAATATGACCATCGATTAAAAAAAACCGGCAAAGGTATCTGGTTACATGGAACCGATAAATCTCTTTATAGTCGTCCTCCGCTCGATAGTGAAGGTTGCGTGGTTTTAACCAATGAAGAATTTACTCGAATTGCTCAATATGTTGAAATTGGTCGAACGCCGATTGTTATCAGTGAATCGGTTGATTGGGTGTCTCGCCGCGAGTGGTTAGATCAGAATATTGAGGTTCAAGCTGCTCTGGAAACTTGGCGACAAAATTGGGAACAGTCTGATTTGAATTCCTATCTGGATATGTATTCAGAGGATTTCTGGTCAAAAAAATATGACAGAAACAGTTGGGCTGCTTATAAGAAGCAGGTCTTTGCCGGCAAAAAATTTCAAAAAATAGATCTTTCTGATATTTCTATTTTAAGCTATCCGACGGTTGAAAATCATCAACCGATGGTTGTGGCTAATTTCATCCAACATTACCGCTCAAATAACTTCAATGGACGCTTACATAAACGGTTGTATATGGTGAAAGAACAGGGCGATTGGAGGGTTCTTTATGAAGGGCGGCAGTAAGTTTTTCCCCCTTTAATCGACAGAAGCAGAATTTAATTTACTGAGTAGCTCGGTTAAATTCAAATGATATTTTTCCGCAACCAGTTGCACCGTTTCAAATAGCATCATACAACAGATACATTCCCCTGCTTGCTCATCATATAATTTGAACACAGCTTCTGTCTTTGGGTGTTCACTGATAACGTCCAGAATAACCATATTTGCTGAGATGTTTGTGTTCTTGTTTTGTTCATGTTCCATAGTGTTGTCCGGGAGATGATGTATTTTAGACTGTGGCACAATAGTCTATCAAAACAGTTTGTTTAAGGATTTCAGGCCCCTAATAAAGCCGCTTCTTTAATAAAAAGAAGCGGCTGAACTGATTTACTGAAATTGTAAACTACTTTTTGTGACAACCACTGCATTTAATTGGACCGCCTTGTTCTTTATGGCAATCTTTACATATTTTATGCGCAGTCTCTTTACCCAACTCAAAGGCACCAGGGGTAACATCACCATGGCAGGCTGAGCATCCGTAAAGTTTCCCGTGCTCTGCATGAGGTAGGGTTACATTTCCGTTTTTGCTTTCGAATACCAAGAACTCTGATGCCTGTATTTTGCCGGAAACCTTACTGGTGTGGCTGGCACTGCTAACGACAGTACTAGTTACGGCTGCAACGCTGGATAGTATATTGTTGCTCTGATTTTCATTGGTGACGGAGCTCTTTTGCTGGTTATCTAATAACTCTGTTCCTTTCTGCTTAAGTTGCTCCTTTACCTCGATTATCTCCTCCTTCGACTTATCGACAATATCCGTTGTCTTTTGCTTAGCAACTTTAGCAACCGCTGTGACATTCTCTGTTGCCGTTGCCACAACCTCTTTAACTGCTAACTTTGCATCAGCAGCGGTATCTTTGACTAACTTTGTTCCTGTTTCAACCATTTCGGTTACTTGCTTGGTAACATTATCAGCGGACTGTTCAATCTGTTCTACCACAGTTGTTTTTGTCGGCTGAGCTGGTGTCGATTCGGTTGAAGTTTCTTTGTCGCCGCAGCCTGCGAGCAATAATCCACAGACCAAAATAATAACCAAATATGTTCTCATATTTTCCTCCGTTGAAAACTACAAAATCCCAGATAAATAAAATTAGGCAGATAGTTAATGACCCGTCAGATGGAGAAACACTCCGTTGACAGCTTAGATTGTAGCGAGAATTAATTCTTGTCTGGTGTGCCCCTCTCAATTTGTCATGTATCAGATTTATTAGAAACGATGTTGTTGCAGTTGTCAAATATTATAGATTTATCAGTGGTGCTGAAAATATTAATTTCTCTGGCAATTCTGCTCATTTGGCCATTGCACAAGAAAGCCTCATTAAACGTTCAACCCCTGTTGTCAGGCTATTCTTCCTCAGTGGAAAGCGATTGACATTGATGGGTTTCTATGATCTTCTAGGTCGCTGTTTGACCTGATTTGGAAGTATTTTAATGCAGCTGACTGATTTTGATTATTTGCTCCCCGATGAGCTGATTGCACAGGTTCCTGCCGCACGGCGTGATGCCTCACGTCTGTTGTGTTTGGATCGCCACTCCGCTACGGTAGAGTCGAAGCAATTTGTTGATATCCTGGAATATTTTAAGTCTGGTGATGTTCTGGTTATCAACGACACTAGAGTCATTCCTGCTCGTTTGCTTGGCCAAAAGCAGACGGGAGGGAAAGTTGAAATTTTACTGGTTCGTCAGTATCCGGGTGAAACGTCTGCAGACGAATGGCTTTGCCTGACAAAAAGTTCCAAGCCATTGCGGTTTGGAACAATTGTTAATTTTACCTCTGACTTCTCTGCAGAAGTTCTGGATGAGATGGAAGCTCCATATCGGCGGGTTCGTTTCCATTGTCCCGGTGATTTCATGCAAACTGTTGAAACGGTAGGCCATCTTCCGTTACCACCTTATATCAAGCGTGATGACAGCCAGGAAGATCGCTCTCGATATCAAACAGTTTTTGCCAGTGAAAAGGGTGCTGTAGCGGCACCGACTGCAGGTTTACATTTTACTGAAGATATATTGCAGCAATTAGTTGTCGCGGGTGTTGCAATTGTTAATTTGACTCTACATATTGGATTGGGAACCTTTCTGCCTGTTCGTGTAGAAAATATTTGTCACCATAAGATGCATGCAGAACTTTATTCGATTCCTGTGGCCACTGCTGAAGCAGTGAACTTGGCCCGTAAAGAAGGCCGACGGGTTTTTGCATTGGGAACAACCAGTGCCAGAGCTCTTGAGACAGCTGCAACTGAGGATGGTTTGTTACAATCTGGCAGCGGTGATAGTGAGATATTTATCTATCCAGGTTATCAATTTAAGATCATTGATGCTTTGATTACCAACTTTCACTTGCCAAAATCGACATTATTGATGTTAGTTTCAGCCTTTGCCGGACGTGATTTCATTCTTTCTGCTTATCGGCAGGCAGTTGAAGAACGGTATCGTTTTTTTAGTTATGGCGATTGCATGCTGATAGTGTGAAACAGGGCGAAAAATTGTCTCAATTCAAATATGCTCTTTTACAACAGGACTCTGACTCTCAAGCGCGTCGAGGAAAGATCTATACGCAACGGGGAATCATTGATACTCCAGCATTTATGCCGGTTGGAACCCAGGCGACGGTTAAGGGAATACTACCTGAAGCGTTAAAAGAAATAGGGGCACAGATTATTCTTGCCAACACCTATCATCTTTATTTGCGTCCTGGTCACAAACTGGTTCAACAGCTCGGTGGATTGCATAAGTTTATGCACTGGGATCGTCCAATTTTGACGGACAGTGGCGGATTTCAGGTTTTCAGCCTTGGGGATTTACGTAAAATCACTGAGGAAGGTGCTGCATTCCAATCTCATCTGGATGGCAGTAAGCATTTGTTGACGCCTGAGTTATCAGTGGAAATCCAGTTGGCTCTCGGTTCGGATATTATCATGGTTTTTGATGAATGTATTCCGCACCCGGCTGAGCGTACTTATGTTGTTGATTCGACTAACCGTTCTGCTCGTTGGGCAAAGCGTTGTCGAGAAGTTCTTCCAAAAGGTTCCTCATCAGCTTTATTTGGAATTGTCCAGGGTGGAATGGAGTTGGATCTCCGAAAACAGAGTGTCGAGCAACTGCAGGAAATTGATTTTGAAGGTTATGCTTTGGGTGGTTTATCGGTTGGCGAAGAAACTTCACTGATGTACGACATGATGGAGTATAGTCTACCGTTGTTACCAGCTGATCGACCTCGTTATGTGATGGGGGTAGGAACTCCGGAAAATCTTCTGGAAGGGGTGGCCCGTGGTTGTGATATGTTTGATTGCGTTATGCCAACCCGTAATGCGCGTAATGGCATGTTGTTTACAAGCTTTGGCAAAGTCAGCATTAAGCAAGCACAGTATCGTGATGATGACCGACCGATTGACCCTGATTGCCAATGCTATGTTTGTCAGAATTACAGTCGTGCCTATTTGCGACATCTTTATACCAGTAAAGAAATTCTCGCGTCGGTACTTAACACACATCACAATCTTTACTATTATCAGCAATTGATGTCTGAGATCAGGGTGGCATTGGAAAACGGAAAATTTACTGAATATCGCAGAGATTTTTATAAAAAAAGAACAACTTAATAAACCAAATTCTTCAGATCAGACATTGTTCTATCTGAAACACATTCAAGGAGGAAACTCAAATGGCGACAGAAGTTTTTGCAATGGCAGGAGGTGCGGCAGCCCAAGGACAGGGTGGTCAATATCAGGGAATTATCATGTTGGTGGCAATGTTTGCTATCTTCTATTTTTTGTTGATTCGTCCCCAGCAAAAACGGGCAAAGCAACAGAAGGAACTTATTGGTGGTCTCAAGGCTGGCGATAATGTTGTTACTGCTGGTGGTATGCATGGAAATATTACTGCAGTAGAAGATACAACTGTAACTATTGAAGTTGCAAAGGGTGTGAAAATCAAGATGAACCGTGCTTCGGTTAACGAAGTCAAACAATAGTTAATCATTTAATTTGCCCATAAAATTGCTTAGAGGGAGATACAAAGCAAATGTCCAATAGTCTGAAATTCAGGGGTGTGCTGGTTTTACTTTGCTTACTTCTGTCATTTTTTGCCATTGCTCCGACACTGATGCAGGGTAATTTACCACAGTGGTGGACTGATACCTTTAGACCGATTCAACTTGGTCTTGATTTGCAGGGTGGTATGCACCTTGTGCTTGGTGTCGATGTTGATAAAGCGGTTGAAAGTCGTGTTGATACAATCATTGACCAGACTGAAGCCCAGTTGCGTGAAAAAGACATCATTTTTAAGCGGTTGGAGCGACGCCAGGGCGACCGATTGGTCATCCTTGTCTATGATGATGAGGAGGGTGCTAAAGTTGATGCGTTGATGGCAGATGATTATCCATCATTGGAAGCTGAAACTTTTTCTGGAAATGGCGGTTATATTGAAAAACATTTTCGTTTAGGTGATCAGGAAATCGAAAATATTAAGGACTACGCAGTACGCCAAGCTCTGGAAACTCTACGTAACCGGGTTGACCAATTTGGTGTGAGCGAGCCAACCTTACAGCGACAGAGTGGAAACCGTATCCTGATCCAACTTCCTGGGGTTGAAGATCCAGAGCGGGCGATATCTCTGCTTGGTAAAACAGCGCGGTTGGAGTTCAAGATGGTTGATGAAACGGCCAATCTCCAAGATGCTGTTGCTGGAAAACTTCCGGTAGGTACCCAGCTTCTTTACGAGCGGAATGTCAACAAGTCTACAGGTGCGACGACAGAAAAACCTTTGGTGGTCATTGATAAAACTGTATTGACTGGAGATCTTCTATCCGATGCCAATGTAAGGATCGATACACGTTTTAATGAACCGTATGTTTCTATAGAATTCAACGCAGTTGGAGCAAAACGCTTTGATCAAATTACCGCCGCTAATGTCGGTAAACGGATGGCGATAGTTTTGGATGATACGGTTTATTCTGCACCAGTTATTCGTGAACGTATTGCCGGTGGTAGTGCTCAGATTTCTGGGTCCTTCACTTCGCAGGAAGCGACGGACTTGGCTATCGTGTTGCGCGCCGGATCACTTCCAGCTCCAGTTAAAATCATGGAAAACCGGACTGTTGGACCGTCTCTTGGACATGATTCGATATCTAAGGGAATTAAATCAATCTGGGTGGGTGCTGCTCTGGTTGTGCTGGCAATGATTATTTACTATCAGTTGTCGGGTATTGTTGCAGTTATTGCGCTGGTTCTTAATCTGGTGTTTATCACTGCAATGTTGTCGATGTTTGGGGCAACCCTGACTCTGCCTGGTTTAGCCGGTATTGTTCTGACGGTTGGTATGGCTGTAGATGCCAATGTGCTGATTTTCGAACGGATTCGCGAGGAAATTCGTCTTGGTCGAGCGCCGAAACTTGCTCTGAGCTCAGGGTATAGTAAAGCATTTATGACCATTATCGATGCCAACTTGACGACTCTTTTGGCGGCCTTGGTTTTATTCCAGTTCGGAACTGGGCCAGTGCGTGGATTTGCTGTGACTTTATCGATTGGTATTGTGGCTTCATTATTTACTGCAATTTTCGTTTCTCGAGTAGTTTTTGATCTTTTCTTGAAAGGCCGCGAAGTTAAGCGGCTAAGTATATAAGGAGGCTGACGGCATGCAGCTGATCAAGCCGGATACAAATTTTGATTTTATTGGTCAACGCAAAATTGCGCTATTTATTTCAATTGCATTGATTCTAATTGGTTTGGCCTCCCTGGTGATTAAGGGTGGGCCTAATTATGGAATTGATTTTGCTGGAGGGACGTTGGTTCAGGTTCAATTTGCCCAACCAACTGATGCTTCAGCAATTAAAAAAGCTTTGAGCTCTCTCGAGCTTGGCAGTCTTGTTGTGCAAACATTTGGTGATAACCAAAATGAATTTCTGATCCGTGTAGAACAAAGTACAACGGAATTGCAGGGTCTTTCACTGCAGATTCAAAAAACCCTTGAAACGTCTTATGAAAAAGGTGATGTCGATATTCGTCGTGTCGAGATGGTTGGGCCACAGGTCGGCAAGGATCTCCGTGGAAAAGGGCTGAAAGCTATTTTTTATGCCATGCTGGGGCTACTTGCCTATATTTCCTGGCGATTTGAATTTCGTTTTGCCGTCGGTGCAATTATTGCGCTACTGCATGATGTCATGATAACTCTAGGGGTCTTCAGTCTCTTCGGTAAAGAACTTGATCTGCCAATAATTGCCGCATTTCTAGCGATTATTGGTTATTCATTGAATGATACAATTATTGTTTATGATCGAATTCGAGAGAATATGGGTAAGCATAATAAAGAAAGTTTTCCGTTTATTGTGAATCGCAGTATTAATGAAACCCTCTCTCGTACCATCCTGACATCGGGAACGACTTTACTGGTTGTTCTGGCTCTTTTCATTCTTGGTGGTGGGGTCATTCACAACTTTGCTTTTGCTATGCTGATCGGTGTGTTGATTGGTACTTATTCTTCAATTTTTGTTGCCAGTCCGATTTTGATATTCTGGCAGCAGAGGATGGCCGCTCGTACTAAGTGAGTGTAGGATTGGTATCTGAATGAAGAAAGAGACTCTCTTTTTTGTTGTTATTGCACTAGCTGCGGGTATTCTGATCGGAGTGATTGTTAGCAATTTAAAGAAAGATTTATCTCCTTCTGTTCCAGCTATGACTTCGGTGCCAGTATCGGCACCGATTGTTAATCAGCAACAGCAGACCGCCATACTTGAAGAAATTGTTGCTCGTGAACCGGATAACCACAATGCCTGGATCAAGCTGGGGCATAATTTTTTTGATTCTGATCAGCCGATGAAGGCAATCGAGGCTTACACCCGGGCTCTTGAGATCAATGGGAATGATCCCAATATCTTGACTGATCAAGGGGTGATGTTTCGTCGGATTGGCTGGTTTGATAAGGCGATTGGTAATTTCGAACAAGCTATTCGTATTGATGCTACCCATCAGCAGAGTCTGTATAATTTGGGGATTGTCTATCGTTATGATTTACAGGATTTTCCCAACGCGATTAAGGTTTGGGAAAAGTTGCTTTCTATCGACCCGGGTAGCCCCGGTGCGAATCAAATTCGTTCGGAACTGGAGTTTTTAAAGAAGCATCCTGAAATTCCTAAATCGCCAAAATAATAAATATTACAGGCCGGGCTATTGTCCCGGCCTGTTTTGCTTTGCCCTTGATCATTCAAATAGTGACTGGCTCTGGTTAAAGTAAGGCAACAAGGTCAATGATATGCAACCTGTGAATTTACGTAAGTGGATGTTACGAGCTAAGGAACTGGAAGAGCCTCAGCTGAATCAATTAGCTCAGGAACTTGGTATCCAGAAGTTAACCGCTCAGGTTTTGATGTTCCGTGGCATTGCAACTAAAGAACAGGGCGTTGAATTTCTCCAGGCAAATCTATCGTCATTGCCTGATCCTGATTTGTTACCCGATATGACTATCGCTTGTGCTCGACTGGAACAAGCATTAATAAAGGGTGAAAGAATTGCTGTTCATGGTGATTATGATGTTGATGGAATAACCGGTTGTACTTTGTTGGTTGAAACTCTACGTGCTTTAGGAGGGGAGGTTGAATACAATATCCCTCTACGTTTAAAAGATGGTTATGGTTTATCTGCTGATGCCATCACCCAAGCTCAGGACAACGGTTGTTCAATTATCCTTTCAGTTGATTGTGGGGTTTCTGCTTTACTGGAAGCTGACCTGGCTGCAGAACTGGGTTTAGATCTAATTATAACTGATCACCATCAGCCTCCTGATAAACTTCCAGCCTGTTTGGCATTGGTTAACCCACATATCCCCTCAAATCGCTTTCCTTGGAAAGAGCTATCCGGTGTTGGAGTGGCCTTTTTTCTGCTGGTTGGATTACGCCGGCGGTTGCGAGAAAATGGCTATTTTACGCATATAAAAGAGCCTGATTTGCGTCAGGGTCTTGATTTGGTTGCCCTCGGAACTATTGCCGATATTGTCCCTTTAGGTGGGGTTAATCGGATCTTGGTTCGGAGCGGTTTACAGCTATTGGAGACGGGGATACGTCCAGGAATCGCAGCCTTAAAACGTGTGGCAGATGTTAAACAGGTGAGCAGCGGCGTGGTTGGTTTCCGGCTAGCTCCGAGATTGAATGCTGCTGGGCGTTTGGAGGATGCTGCTTTAGGAGTTAAGTTGCTTCTTGGTGATGATCCTCAAAATATCACTCCACTGGCAGAATTACTTGATGGCTTTAATCGGGAACGGCAGAAAATAGAACAACAAACTCTGGCTGAAGCAATATCATTGGTTGAGGAACAGAATCAACCTGATCGGTACAGTATTGTGTTGTCCAAAGCTGGTTGGCATTCTGGGGTGATCGGAATTGTTGCCAGTCGTTTGGTTGAACGCTATCACCGACCAACGATTCTAATAGCTTTGGAGGAAGGCCAGGGGAAAGGTTCAGCCCGTTCAATTAGCGGCTTGCATCTTTATCATGCGTTAAAAACGAGTTCTGACTTATTAGTAGGCTTTGGCGGGCATGCAATGGCTGCGGGTTTATCGATTGTGGAAGAAAATCTGGAAGATTTTATTATTGCTTTTGAGCAGGCTGTTCGTACCCAACTTGCCGCAAAAGATCTGTTGCCGGTCTCATATCATGATGGTGAGGTTGATCTATCCATATATACTCTCCCTTTACTCAAGGAGCTGGAAACGCTGAATCCTTATGGAGCAGGGAATCCTCAGCCAGCTTTTGTCAGTCGCAATTGCCGAGCTTATTCACCCCGTATTCTGGCCGATAAACATCTGAAGTTTGATGTAGAACAAAATGGTTCTCGGATGAGTTGTATCGCTTTTGGGCAGGCTGAACGTTTTGACCAGTTGGACGGAGAAATTGATCTGTTGTATCGTCCGGGTATCAATCAGTGGCGTGGAAAGGAATCAATTCAGTTGCAGGTTATTGATATTCGTACTTCAGATTGTGAGTCAT
>JAOZLQ010000043.1:0-1940 GCA_029934755.1 Desulfuromusa sp.
TGTGGAAGAGGTCATTCCTGAATCACAGCGCGGAGGGAATACTGATACTGCCACTCTTGGAAGCATGGTCGGCTTTGCAGTGATGATGATGCTGGATGTCGCCTTGGGATAATGGTGTCACAAAAGCTTTCAGGATCTGGACCCCAACAATACGGGGAGTGATCAAACTTCGCCCTGATCTTCTCCATCAATCTTCTGTGTCTGATCAACCGGTTGTTGTTCTTCTGTTTTTTGCAGTTTATCTTGCTGCTTTTTTATTTTATCTTCCGCTTTCTTCAATTTCTTCGCTTGTTTTTCAGTTTTTTTCTGGAGATTTTTTTCCTTATTACGTCTGCTATAACTAAGAAAAAGTCCTAAAATCACCCCAACAAGAAGAGAGGAGAGAACCAACAACGCTTGTGATACAGCATATTCCCACTTAAGAAAACGAATTGATACCAGAGATCCATTCTGCACCACATAAATAAGCACCGGGGTCAAAAAAATCAATCCCGCTAACAATTTTGTTTTCATTTTTACTCTCCTGATTAGCCACACTCAAATATTGTTGCATGCAGATATAAAACAAATGCCAGTGGTTTGCAGTAAAAATAACTCTATCAGCAAATTTTAGACAAAAAAATGGGGAACCCTGCTGGTTCCCCAAGATGAACGTAGGAGGTAACGTCCAAGAGTCTATATGTAAGCCGCCCGACGCTGAGCAGAGCGCCAGGCGGCCTGTTTAACTATTTTTCCATCTTCAGTGCCAGATAGCGACTCATCTCACCTTGCCGCACCAGCAACAAAACAGTCTTCTTTTTACTGTCCTTGATCAATTTTTTCACCTGAGCGGGCCTGTTGACTTCGGTACGATTCACTTCCTCAATCAAGTCCCCTTGGCGAATCCCAGCCCGCGCTGCAATTGATCCAGATTCAACGCCAGTGACCAGCACACCCTGCACGTCTTCGTAGCCAAACTGTTGAGCTAAATCTGGAGTTAATTTTTGTAAACTCATACCCAACTCGGGAAGTTTATCACTACTGATCGGACGACCTTTATCATCAGCTTCTCTCACACCGATTGTCGCTTTTATCTTCTTCTTTTTACCGTCGCGAAGAACCAGAAATTCAACTTTGGTTCCCGGAGGTGTCATAGCAATCTGATTACGAAATGTAGCAACCTTATCAACCTTGCCACCATTTAGTTTTAAGATCACATCACCCTTTTTAAGCCCCGCTTTTTCAGCAGCAGAATCTTTCATCACCTGGGCAACCAAAATTCCTTTACGTTGGTCAATACCGAAGGATTCCGCTAATTCTTTGGTTAAATCCTGAATAAGAACGCCCAAACGTCCTCGTGTCACACTGCCATGTTTAACTAATTGCTGATGGATATTTTTAGCCATATTGATTGGGATTGCAAACCCGATCCCCATATAACCACCGCTACGGGTGAAAATTGCCGAGTTCATTCCAACAACTTCACCGTCCAGATTCACCAGAGGTCCACCCGAATTTCCCGGATTAATTGCAGCATCAGTCTGGATAAAATTTTCAAAATCATTCAGGCCAATGCCACTGCGGCCCTTGGCACTGACAATACCAGCTGTCAATGTATGTGATAGGCCGAAGGGATTACCAAACGCTAAGACCCAATCACCAACTTCAAGCTGGTCAGAATTTCCCATCGACAAAAATGGCAGATTTTCTTTAGCGTCAATTTTGATTAAAGCAACATCGGAAGGAGGATCCGTCCCGATAATTTTTGCATCAAATTCACGGCCATCGAGCAACTGGACTGAAACCTTGTCAGCATCTCCAACAACATGGTTATTGGTCATGATGTAACCATCAGATGAAATGATAAACCCGGAACCCTGTCCTATCGAATGGCGCTTTGGAGCTTGACGTGGTGATTTTTGCTGCGGTATCTCGCCAAAAAAACGGCGGAAAAACTCATC
>JAOZLQ010000043.1:2040-14548 GCA_029934755.1 Desulfuromusa sp.
AAATAAACGCTTATACATAAAACAACCTTCTCCAAAAATATGTTCTGTGAAATTACAATGAGCAAGCAGTGTGCCAAGTGATGATGTTTAAAAAACAGGGGTTTAGCGAAAAATAAGGTGGGGCAATAAGTCCCAGCGGGGCAATATGCCCCGCATTTGGCAGAACTGACAGGAGCTTATTCTTTAAGTTTTCGATACAGAGTCTTACGATCCACTCCCAATAAACGAGCGGCCAACGTGCGATTCCCATCTAACTGATCAAGGACCTGATTGATATAGCGACTCTCCATCTCATCCAAAGGCAAAATACTCCCAGGATCAACAAGACTGGCTGGTAATGGCGTCACACCGTTCGGACGCCGAAGTTGTTCCGGAAAATCTTCGATTGTTAACTGGTTATGGTGGGTCAACACCAGAGCACGCTCAATGACATTACGCAATTCACGAACATTTCCCGGCCAGTGGTAAGCGAGCAAGCGTGCAGCGGCGGGCTGTGCCAGTCCAGTCACCGATTTATTAAAACGCTTGCTAAGCTGCTTGATAAACTGCAGGGCTAATAATAAAATATCGTTACCCCGATCACGCAACGGTGGAAGTTCCAGCTGAATAACATTCAGACGATAAAAAAGATCGCTACGAAAACGGCCAGTAGCCACAGCTTCTTCTAAATTCCGATGAGTAGCTGCCAGAACCCGGACATCGCAATCTATCTCACTGCTACCACCCAATGGACGAACCTTGTGATCCTCCAGAACTCGCAATAGTTTTGGCTGCAGGGCCAATGGCATCTCTGCAATTTCATCCAACAATAAAGTTCCACCGGAGGCTTCAACAAACAACCCCTTACGGTTTTCCCGAGCATCAGTAAAAGCCCCCCGAACATGTCCGAACAATTCACTTTCAAGAAGGTTCTCCGGTAATGCCGCACAGTTAATCGCAACAAATGGTCCTTCTGAACGTTGACTCTGACTGTGCAATGCCCGAGAAACCAACTCTTTTCCAGTGCCACTTTCACCAACAATCAGCACCGAAATATCGAGGTTAGCAAGCCGCATAATTTGCTCTTTGATATTCTGAAATACCGGGCTTTCACCAAGCATTTCATCATCTGAACGCTGTCGTTTTACCTGATCCTTAAGTAAGCGAACTTTTTCCTGTAAATGACGGTGCTGCAAAGCACGGTCTAGTGAAAGGCTCAACAAGTCAAGATCTACTGGCTTGGTAACAAAATCATAAGCACCTGCCCGAAGCGCTGCTATTGCCGTTTCCAAGCTGCCAAAAGCGGTCATCATAACCACTGGTAGGTCAGGACGGTTCCCATGAAGTTCAGCGCAGAAATCGATACCACTGATTCCCGGCATATTCAGATCGGTGAGAACAACATCGAAGTCCTGTTGATGCAGTAATTCACGCGCGTCAACAACCTTGAGAGCTGTCCAGACAGAGTGACCACGACGGTTGAAATCCTCCTCTAGCAACTCACACAAAGCACGATCATCGTCAACGATCAGAATTTTTCCTGGTAGATTGTTTTCCATCACACCAGTTCCTCTTTTAGGGTTTCAGGAAGATAAACGCTGAAACAGCTTCCCTCTTCGGGAGTACTGTCGACCGCAATCCACCCACCATGTTCTTCAATAATTCCATGAGCAATCGACAACCCAAGTCCGGTCCCTTGGCCGACATCTTTGGTGGTAAAAAACGGATCAAAGATTTTCTTTAATACCTCTGAATCCATCCCGCTTCCCTGATCTTTGATATACAGACAAACCCAGTTTGTATCCCCATTTTTAATATTTTCTGGAGGATCAACATCGGTGACATACTGACTAGTCAGGGTGATCTTGCCACCATCGGGCATGGCCTGAATACCGTTCAATGTCAGATTGAGTAGGACCTGTTGAAGTTGACCAGGATCAACATAAACCGACAGCGGTTGCTTAGCCTCATCGATGACCAGATTGACCTCTTGTTCCCGCGCCGCTGGTTCCAATAGAGGTTTGAGAGCATGCAACACAATGTTCAAATCAACCAATTGCTTCTTCGCCTTTCCACGCCGGGCAAAGCTGAGCAACTGTCGCATAATTTCAGTCATCCGTTCCGTCTGCTCGCCGATGATACCAGCTGAACGGGAGATATCATCTGGATTCATTCCAGCACTACAAATTAATTTGGCTCGTCCGGCAATAACATTTAACGGTGTCCCTAATTCATGGGCTATCCCTGCGGATAGCTGTCCCAAGGTTGCCAGGCGCTCGGTATGACGTAATTTTTCCAGAGCGTCAATTCTTTCATTATTGGCTAATTGTTCTGCCTCACGGGCCTCAGCTAGTTGGCTTCGCATCCGTTCAATCGTGCTTGATAATTCAGAAATTTCACCACTCCCGGGGAGATTGACACTGGTCGTCAAATCCCCGGTTCCAATCCGTTCCGCCTGAGCTCTCAATTTACGCATCGGACGATCAATCCAGATACTACCAAGTGCCCCCATAAACAATAGACCAGAGACAATAGATACCCCAACTACGGTTGCTGAACGACGAAGACTTTCTTGAACATAATCGTGCATTTCATCCATTGACTCCGAGAGTTCAATGGCTCCAATACGACCATCTTCGGTTAACAGCGGTAAGTATGTAAGGAGAAAATCTTGCCCATCGGGAGATCCTGCAAGTAATGCTACGGTCTCCTCTTTATATAGATTTTTCAATTGTTCAACAGGAACGCGGGGCTGATATTGCTGAAGGACTTCGCCATCGATCCAAACCCAGCGAACCAAAGTCTGCGTATAATCTTGATTCGCTTTCTTTAAAAAGTCGATAGCGATATCTTCGCCACTCTGTTGCCAGAGTTCTGTTACAAGAAATCGTAGGCTTTCACCGATATGGCGTGATTCACGGCTAAGATTCTTTTTTAGTTGTTCCCGTTCCCGCTGGATAGAGAAATAGCTATAGGCAGAAAAAACCAGGGCAACCCCAAGAAGAACAGCAAAGGTGATTTTAACAGTTAGACGCATGGTTCCATTTCTCAATTAAGCAGATTGCCTTATATTCTGATCTCAAACAGTCTCTAATCTTGCGTTGCCCGGGTCAGGTTGTCAAGCAACAGACAATCACCAAAAAAAGAAAAAGCCTGATCAAAATGACCAGGCTTTTATAAAATCAGCAAAAATGGGTCTTAATTTTCTTCAGTGTCAACCTCTTCCTCTTCATCATCAACTTCGACTTTTTTCTTTCCAAACAAACGGGCAACAATAATTCCAACTTCATACAGAACAATGAAAGGGATAGCAATGGAAGCTTGTGAAAAGATATCTGGCGGCGTTAATACCGCCCCCATGACAAAAGCTAGCAGCAGTGAAAATTTACGATTTTTCGCCAGCCATATATGATCGACAATCCCCAAACGGGCAAGAAAAAAGATGACGATAGGTAACTCAAAAACCAATCCAAAAGCGATTAATAGACGGGAAGCTAGGGTAAGATAAGCTCCCATCGACAACATTGCACTGACTCCACCGACACTGGTTCCATAAGTCACTAAAAAGGTGAAAATCATTGGAAAAACAAAGGTAAACCCAAAATAGGTTCCGGTGCCAAAACACAACGAGCTGAAGAAAACAAAAGGGATGGCAAGGCGTTTTTCATGACCATAAAGGGCGGGGGCAATAAAGCTCCAAAGCTGCCAGATAATAATTGGAAAAGCCACCACCAACCCGGCTAATGCCGAAACTTTAAGGATGGTAAAAAAAGGCTCCGTTGCATTGATAAAAACCAGTGAACTGCCCTCTGGTAATGCCTGACGCACCGGTGTGGCCATATATTCAAATAACTTTTCACCGACACTGTAGCAACCCAGAAAAGCAACTAGCCAGGCAACTGCCGCAATCACCAACCTTTTGCGCAACTCTCCCAGGTGCTCAGATATTGCCATACCATCAGACATTATCCTTTGGCTCCACATTTTTGTCTGCCGTATCAACTGACGTTTCAGAACCAACCTCCACAGCCTCCGGTTCTTCCCCTGGAGAGGATTTCATTTCTGAAGAATTGTCTTCTACAACTTCAAGTCGAGATAAAGCTTCATCGGCATTTTCCGGAATCTTTTGTTCTGCACCAGATTTGGCTTTCTTATTATAACGTTCGTCTTCGGCCTTAATTTCCAGGTCAATGGTATCCTTTAAATCGTTGGTTGCACGTTTAAATTCAGCAAATCCCTTACCCAAAGAACGAGCGAGATCGGGAAGCTTTTTCGGTCCCAGGATGATCAGTGCCAAGGCGGCAATAAGAACCATCTCTGTCATTCCGATTCCAAACATTAATATTTTCCTCTCATTTTAGCATTTGAAACATTGCTGGCCGAAGAGAGCCTCTCTATCGCCCATAATAATACTTCTTTTTTGCGAGAATAGCCTTGCAGTAAACGACTGTCAAGCACTCAGGACAGGTGAAAAATTGACATGCCAGAGGCTTTGGTCTACGATCCGGGCTCATTTTTAAGATCCAAAAAGAGGTGAAACAGAACCATGAATCAAAAGAGGCTACAGCAACAAATTAGACAATTGGCTGCCGATCAAGGTGCGCTCCTGATGGCGCACAATTATGAACGTGATGAGATTCAGGAGATTGCTGATATTACAGGTGATTCTCTTGCTTTATCCATAGAAGCGAAAAAAACGGATAAACAAATAATAGTTTTCTGCGGGGTTCATTTTATGGCAGAAAGCGCGGCTATTCTTGCTCCAGATAAAATCGTCCTGCTTCCACGTGCCGATGCCGGATGTCCAATGGCCGATATGGTAACGGCTGAAGGGCTACGAAAATTCAAACAGCAGCATCCAGACGCCACCGTTGTTACCTACGTCAATTCAAGCGCGGCGGTAAAAGCCGAAAGTGACATCTGCTGCACCAGCTCAAATGCTGTCAGTGTCGCCCGCTCAGTCAAGGCAAAAAAGCTGTTATTAGTTCCTGATCGGAATCTGGGTCGCTACATCGCCAGTCAAACACCCGAAAAAGAATGTATCTGCTGGGAAGGGTATTGCCCAGTTCATGATCAACTCAAAGTTGAGGAGATCAAACAGGCAAAAGAAGATCATCCCGAGGCCCTATTCATGGTTCATCCCGAATGCCAGCCAGAAATTCTGGAAATGGCCGATCATATCTGTTCAACCAGTGGCATGTATGAGTTTGCCGCAAAGAACCCGGCTAAAAAGTTTATTGTGGGGACAGAAAACGGAATTCTATGGCGCTTACGTAAAGAAAATCCGGATAAACAATTTATTGTGCCAAGTCCGGTTCTGGTTTGTCGAGACATGAAACTGACCCGACTCGAGGATGTTCTACTCTGCCTCGAAACCATGAAACCACAGGTTACGGTTCCGGAAGAGATTCGTGTTAAAGCCAAACAGGCTCTGGATAAAATGTTGGCGGTGCCGCGAGATTAACCGATAAATACCATAACGCCACGCGACATGTTTTTTACACCGTCAGCTCTATTGCACCGTTGAGTTGGTTTTATCTTCAGGCACCGACTCTGGAAAACTCTGAGCTATTTTCATCATTGCCGTTTTCACTTCCACTTGCATTTTAGTAAAGCCGTCATTGCTAAGCTGCAAAGTTTCCTCATTCAACCGCAATACAAAATTCTCTTTTTCAAGCTGCTTGAGTGCTTTAAGTAGAGCAAATTTGATCTTTTTATTATCGACTGTATCACCAACCATCTCAGTAAAACGCTTTGCCAATTCAATATTCTTGACGTTGATCAATTCTTCTTGAGCAAAAGAGATGTTTGCCTGTTTTACAATTTTACTCAAAAAAAGAAAATTCACGGTCTGCCATAAATCATCATTAAATAAAGTCACTTAAGTATCCCTTTCATTATCAAGCTAGGTCATATTTTTGCTAATATGCCTTATCTGGGTCTTGCCGTCCAGACCTGCAGTTTGCAAGAATAATTGTCGATCTGGCTAGACTTAAACAAATTGAGATTCTACTATTAGAATGACAGTCAGTGTCAGACCTCAAGGCTCCCGCCAAACCATTTACAATTATCAGGAGATCAGCATGCTTGATCTACTAAATATCTATCAAAAACTCCTCGATCATTACGGAACCCGCGATTGGTGGCCTGCTGAAAGCCCTTTTGAGGTGGTCATCGGGGCAATACTGACCCAGAACACCAACTGGAACAATGTTGAAAAAGCAATGACCAATCTGCGACAGGCTGATGCCCTGACAGTTGATGCAATCATGAATCTGACACTGGCAGAACTGGAGCAACTGATTCGCCCCTCAGGATTCTTTCGCCAGAAAGCTGAACGTTTACATCTTTTTTGTCGCTATCTACTGGATCAGTATCAGGGCGACCTTAAATATTTGTTTGATCAAGACTTAAACCTGGTGCGAAATGAATTACTGAAATTGAAAGGGATCGGCCCGGAAACGGCCGATTCAATGCTTCTCTATGCCGGACAACGCCCCTCCTTTGTCGTCGATGCTTATACCAATCGATTATTTGGTCGTCTTGGTGTTCTTTCTGGAAAAGAAAAGTATACGACTGTCAGGGATCTCTTTATGTCCCACTTGCCAGAGGATATTCAACTCTACAATGAATATCACGCGCTGATCGTCATCCACTGTAAAGATTTTTGCCGCAAGAGACCACTCTGTAACAATTGTCCATGTGTGGATATCTGCCTGTATAAACAACAGAATTGTTGATCAATTTGATTAACTGCGTTAGTGTCCCGCTTATTCCCTGCTGCTGGTTGACTAGAGATACTCATGGATCACTACCTTTTCCTGCTTAAGAAATTTCTTGGCAACTTACTGATGCCAGTGCCGATCACTTTGCTCCTGCTCCTTTGGGCGTTGTTATTGCTTTTGCGTCGTAAAACCCGCTGGTTTGGAATTATAGTGGTTTTATTTGCGACAGTGCTGTTATTTGTTGGTAGTTATGCCCCCCTGAGCAGTCAATATATTTCCCAATTTGAAACGCAAATCCCTAGCTATCAGCAAACCCAAATTCCTGCTGATTATATTGCTGTCCTTGGTAGCTGGCACCAGTCAGTTGATAATCAGCCAGTCACCAGTGAACTCAGCCCAACAGCCATTGTTCGATTGGCAGAAGGAATTCGTATTTATCATCTTAACCCTGGAAGTAAATTAGTTTTTACCGGATTTAAGGGGTTAAATGAAGATCCTGTTTCCTATCCTGATAAATTACGGGAACTTGCACTAGCATTAGGGATTCCTGCTGAGGATATTCTGGTTTTTGTCGGCCCTAGAGATACGATGGAAGAAGCAGAGGTGATCGCTGCTAATTTCACCGATACCTCTCTGGTTCTGGTTACAACAGCTGTCCATATGCCACGCGCACTTAATTTATTCCAGCGTGCTGGGCTGGATCCAATTCCTGCACCAACGGAACATCTGGCTAAGCCATTTAAAAGTTGGTGGAACATCCCAACCGGAAAGACTCTTGCTCACAGTGAATACTGGGCTCATGAACGACTGGGATTACTCTGGGTAGAGTTGACGGGACAAGTCAAAGAGTACCTCGATAAAGATTGAATTGATTTTGGTACCACCCACCATTGATTTATAGTCTAACATCAATCATAAATACGCAAAATAGCGACCTTTCTTCTTGAACTTAAACGTTGTATTTGCTAGCTTGCGGGTTTAATTTCACTCAAAGAGAGTCCCTTATCACAATCCCTGCGGAGACGAGTTAGCATGGACTATAAAGACACTTTAAATTTACCTCAAACTGATTTTCCGATGCGTGCCAATCTGCCCAACCGGGAACCTGAACTTCTTAAACATTGGCAGCAGATTGATTTAAACAATCAACTTGAATCTGCAAATCGGGGACAGGAGAGTTTTGTCCTCCACGACGGTCCTCCCTACGCCAACGGCCATCTCCACATGGGCCACGCCCTGAATAAAATTCTTAAAGATATCATTGTCAAAAGCAAGCGGATGCAAGGGTTCTTTGCTCCCTACGTTCCAGGTTGGGATTGCCATGGTCTACCAATTGAGTTGATGGTTGATAAAAAACTTGGCAAAAAGAAGCGTGAGATGAGCAAAGCTGATTTTCGTCGTGAATGCCGTGAGTACGCGAAAGTATGGGTCAAAACTCAAAGTGAAGAATTTCAGCGCCTGGGGATTTTTGGTGACTGGCAAAATCCCTATCTGACCATGACCCCCCATTACGAGGCAACCACCGCCCGAGAACTGGCTCGTTTAGCCGAACGGGGTTCACTGTTTAAGGGGAAAAAACCAATTCACTGGTGCTCCTCTTGTGTCACCGCTCTGGCTGAAGCTGAAGTTGAATATGCTGATCACACTTCACCGTCAATCTACGTAAAATTTCCTTATATAGATGAACTTCCAGCAGCCCTGTCCAAACTGGAAGGGATGCCAATCAGTTTCGTCATCTGGACCACAACACCCTGGACGATTCCTGCAAACTTGGGGATCTGTCTCAATCCTGAATTAATCTATGTAGCGGTTGAAGCCAATGGCGAATATCTGATTTTGGCCGAAGGTCTGTACAAGCAGGTGATGAAAACTCTCGGGATTGAAGATTATGTAGTTGTCGAAACTTTCAAGGCAGAATTGTTCGAATTTAAAAACTGCAAACACCCATTTTATGACCGGAACTCGCTGTTAATGCTCGCTGACCATGTCACTCTGGAAGCCGGAACGGGTTGTGTTCATACCGCTCCTGGGCATGGCCAAGATGATTACGTTGTTGGTCTCAAATATGGTCTAGAAATTTACAATCCAGTAGATGACTACGGTCGCTACCGTGAAGATCTTGAACTGTTCGGTCGCATGAAGCTGAAGGATGCTAACCCGGCGGTCAACGAAAAACTTTCTGAAGTTGGCGCGCTACTCCATGAAAGTTCGGTGGAGCACAGTTATCCCCACTGCTGGCGCTGTAAGAAACCAATCATTTTCCGTGCAACTGAACAATGGTTTATTGGCATGGAAGAAAACGATTTACGCAAAAAAGCCCTGCAAGAAATCGAGCGGGTTGAATGGATTCCAAGCTGGGGCCGCAACCGGATTTATAATATGGTCGAAGCTCGTCCCGATTGGTGCATCAGTCGTCAGCGTAGCTGGGGTGTTCCGATTACGATTGTCTATTGTGAGAAATGTGGCGAAGCTCTGAATGACGGTAAGATCATGCACCATATTGCCGATCAATTCGAAGCGACCGGTAGTGATATCTGGTTTGAAAAAGATGTTGCCGAGTTGCTGCCACAAGGAACCTGTTGCCCTTCTTGTGGACATGACAAATTCACCAAAGAAACCGATATTCTCGATGTCTGGTTCGATTCAGGGGTCTCTCATGCGGCCGTCTGTGAATATCGCGATGAGCTGCAAAGCCCTGCCGATCTTTATCTCGAAGGTTCAGACCAGCATCGTGGCTGGTTTCACTCCAGCCTGCTTGAATCAGTCGGCACTCGGGATTGTGCTCCATACAAAGCAGTCCTGACCCACGGGTTTGTCCTTGATAAAGATGGGCGCCCAATGTCAAAATCGATGGGGAATGTCATCGCCCCAGAAGAGATCATCCGCAAGTACGGTGCTGAAATTCTACGTTTGTGGGTTGCTGCAACTGACTATCGGGATGATATCCGCCTCAGCCAGGAAACCCTGCAACGGCTCTCCGACACTTATCGACGGATTCGCAACACCTCCCGTTACCTGCTCGGCAACCTGAACGGTTTTAACCCAACAACCGATATGGTTGCTGATGAGGAGTTGCTGGAGCTCGATCGCTGGGCGCTGTCACGGCTGACTCGTTTGACCCAAAAGGTTGCCAACGCTTACGAGAAATATGAGTTCCATACCCTATATCATGCAGTCCATAACTTTTGTTCCAACGATCTGAGCGCTTTTTATCTCGATATTCTCAAAGACCGGCTTTATATCAGCCCTAAACAGAGCATTGCTTACCGCAGTGCCCGCTCAACCATGTATCAGATTCTTGAGGCACTGACCCGAATGGTTGCTCCGGTTTTGACCTTTACTGCCGATGAAATATGGCAACGTTTACCAGGCGAGAGAGAAGCAAGTGTCCATTTGGCAACCTTTCCGAAAGAAACGCCCCTCTACCTGGATGATCAACTGGAAGCACGCTACGAACAGTTACAGAAGGTGCGCTCCGAGGTTTCCAAGCAGCTTGAAAAGGCCCGTGCTGATAAACAACTGGGCCAATCGCTGGAAGCTAAAATCCTGCTGGATGTCCCCGAAGACTACCGGCAACTGCTGGAAGAATATCGTGAGCTACTGCCGACCTACTTCATCGTATCACAGGTTGAATTGACCACTGATCTCACGACTGCAGAAGAGGCAGAAGGTATTCCCGGCCTGAGGTTGCAGGTTCTTCCTGCTGATGGTGAAAAATGTGACCGCTGCTGGAATTATTCCACCAGTGTCGGTGAAAACAGTAAGCACCCTACTATCTGTGCTCGCTGTGCGGATGCTCTGGCCGCCAATTAATATGAACAAATATCGAATTTTTCTGGTTGTTGCTAGCGTCAGTCTGTTGCTGGACCAGCTAAGTAAAATTTATGTCGATAAAAGCTTTGAACTCGGCGAATCAAAACGGGTCATCACTAACTTTTTCCACCTTACCTATGTCCGTAATCCGGGAGCAGCTTTCGGAATTCTGTCAGATAGTGCAATTCGCTTACCATTTTTCATTACCATATCGTTACTCGCTTCACTTGGAATTCTCTGGTATATCCAGCGAATTCCAAGTGAAAAGCAGTGGCAACATCTGGCATTAGGGTTAATTCTCAGCGGTGCTTTAGGCAACCTGATCGACCGGATTCGCTTTGGTGAAGTTATCGATTTCCTCGATGTTCACTGGTATAACTACCACTGGCCAGCTTTCAATGTTGCCGACAGTGCCATCTGTATCGGGGTTGGGATCATGCTGGTCTGTTCCTGGCATGAGGAACGGCAGAAAAAAATGGCAATCAGGTGAAATCTGAAATAAAATGACCCAAACTCGATATCCGATACCCGCCGAATTATTGCGCTGTGAAATCGAAGTCAAGCATAGTCGCTTTATCGCCACCGTTGAAACCACTGACACACCCGAAGCCGCATTCTCTTTTATCTCCCGAATCAAACAAGAATTTCCTGATGCAACACATAATTGCTGGGCTTACCTGATTGGCGCACCCGGCAATACCGATCGAATCGGTCTCAGCGATGATGGCGAACCTCATGGAGTTGCTGGAAAACCGATGTTAACAACCATACAACATAGTGGCATTGGTGATGTTTCGGTCGTAGTAACACGCTATTTTGGCGGCACCAAACTTGGTAAAGGGGGAATGGTTAAAGCTTACACTCTGTCAGTAAAAACAGCTCTTGAACAACTTAAAATCACTGAAAAAATTGACTGGGTCGAATTGTCAGCCACGATCGATTATCAATTTCTGGATCCCCTTGAGCGTCTACTTCCAGATTTTGAAGCAGAACTACTGGAAAAACAATTCACCGAGAAAATCTGTCTCAATTTAAAGTTACCAGCAGAAAAACTCAGCGATTTCTGCACTCGATCAACCGATCTTTGCTCGGGACAGATTGAGTTTTCGAAGCAGCGTTAAATGTGATTGAATCGGTAGAAAATCCTACATCTAACCCATCAGAATCAAAATATTTTTCAACAACTTTTTTCATCGTTTGACCTAGCCCTCTAATCTTAGTACTATACAAATTGTCTAGGCGACACTCTGCCAGAGTGTTCCGTCCTTGCCCCGCAAGGGGATCGTTAAGATCATCACCCCGTGTGATGCTTCACAGATCTCCTTTTCTTTCAGAGTTGCGCTTGGTTTTGCTACACCTGCTAAACCGGGTCGCGGGTCGCTCTGTCTACTAAACAATCAAATCATGCTGGTTTTCGAAGACACTGCTGTTTGCGGACGACCTGTTTTTATTCCGCGCGCATACCAAGCACTGCAGTTACTGTAGTTTTTTTTGCAGCGCAAGGCTGCTTATAAAAGCTGCAATCTAATGAAGTATTTCCTGTTAAACAATTGATATATAAGGAAAAATAATGGCAGAAGAGATAAAGTTAAAAGTTAAAAATTTATATAAAATTTTCGGTTCACACCCAAAAAAAGCGATGAAGTTGCTTGAACAGGGGTTGACGAAAGATGAAATTTTCAAAAAAACCGAGACAACTGTCGGGGTTCAGGATGCCAGTTTTGACATCTATACCGGTGAAATTTTTGTCATTATGGGGCTTTCCGGTTCTGGAAAATCGACCATGGTACGAATGCTCAACCGCTTGATCGAACCGACCGCTGGACAGGTGTTTATCGATGGCGAAGATATTGTCAGTATGAGCACTGAACAACTGGTCAAAATGCGTCGCAAAAAAATGAGTATGGTTTTCCAGTCTTTTGCCCTGATGCCACATCTGACTGTCTTGCAGAATGCTGCTTTCGGTCTGGAGATGGACGGCGTCGACAAAG
>JAOZLQ010000170.1 GCA_029934755.1 Desulfuromusa sp.
TTCCAGAAAAAGAAGCCAACTATCCAAGTCAACTTTCCGGTGGTCAGCAACAACGTGTTGCTATCGCTCGTGCATTGGCAATGGATCCCAAAGTGATGCTTTTTGACGAACCGACCAGTGCCCTAGATCCGGAGATGGTTGGTGAAGTTCTTGAAGTTATGAAACAACTTGCCCGTGAAGGAATGACTATGGTGGTTGTAACCCACGAGATGGGTTTTGCCCGTGAGGTTGCCGATCGAGTGTTGTTTATGGATTATGGTAAGTTGGTTGAAGAAGGGACACCGGAACATTTCTTCGACGAACCAAAAGAAGAACGAGCCAAATTATTCCTTAGGCAGGTTTTGTAAAAAAGCTCCGGCTTGTGTGCCGGAGCTTTGGTGCCAATAATAGATATCATGTTGTTCGTTGAAAAAATTACCTGAATTCCACCCGACGATTTTGTTTCCAGGCCATTTCATTGTGGCCTGTACTCACTGGACGCTCTTCCCCATAACTAATGATGGTTATGTATTTCGGATTCACTCCAAGTTCAGCCAGATAGTTTTTCGTGGTCAGCGCCCGACGTTCACCGAGGGCCAGATTGTACTCGTCAGAACCACGTTCATCGCAGTGCCCTTCAACCGCAATCTTCACTTCCGGGTTTTTCTTCAACCGTTCAACATTACTCTTCAGCAGTTGTTGAGAGGTTGTGGTCAAAATGTAAGAATCATACTCGAACAAGACCGTTTCCAGTTTCATGTCAGCAAGGGTAAGAAGTGCCTCAACAGTTGGCGGAGTAGGTTTAATTTCAGTGAGGGTAACGGGTGGTTCACTGGCTGTTTCTACCGCTACCGGAGTAGGTAATTTTTCAACTTCAGGAACAGTTTTTTTGGCGCAGCCACCTATAATCAGCGATGTGGCCAAAAACAGACTTACAATAAGATAAGAACGAAACATAATGATCTCCTTGAAAAACTCTTTTCATTTATCCCCTCCCCCTTTTTTTGCCAACTAGACCTTCCAATAAGGAAGATACTGGTTGACGATGATGCAAATCATTTATTTTGTATTCACCTCCTTTTACCGGTCAGATCAGGTGTTTATCCCGCTGGCAGAAAATCTATCGGGTAATCAAAGGTCACCGTGGGAACACCTTCCTTCGGGCCAAAATTGAACCTTTTTACGCGAGCGACGATCTTGGCTACCAGTTCGGGTGAAGCTAGATCAGTCGATACCATTTGACATAGTGAGACTTCCCCACCTGGTTCAATGGTTATATGCAAGAGTAATTTCCCCTGCAAGGTCGGATCTTTGCGCAACTCCTTGTTGTATATCCGGTAGAGTGTTGCCTTGTAGCGGTCGAAAATAATTTGGATTTCTTCTTCGGTACGAGCCGGACCAAAACCATCACTCATTGGACGCCCCGCTTCTTCCGTTAAACCGGCCACAGAACTCTCGACTTTTGCGGTACCAACGCCACCAATCTGACCGGCATTACCGTAACCACTACCGCCACCAGTGCCACCGCTGCCAAGGTTTCGACTGACCCCGAAATTTTTGATTCCTTGACTACTGTCACCTTTTGTCGGTTTTGTCACCAGTGATCGCTGTGCTACAGCCTGTCCTGGAATTTTATTACTTAAACCCGTCCTGGTTTTAAGACTTGCAACCGGAACGTTATCCATCAGATCGGCAAAGTCACTCTTGAATGCTAAAACGCCCAATTTCTCAGTTTTCTTCCTCGCAACCTTTGTTCCCCCACCGCCTGTCGGTTTCACTTTAAGCTGCTTCTTTGTTGGGGTTTTACTCGGTTTGGCGTTCTTTTCTGGTTTAACTGCTTTTTTCTTTTCCGGTTTAGCTTTCTCCGATTTTTCCTGTTTTTCTATTTTCTTTGGTTTTTTCGGTGTTGGTAGAGCCATTGGTACTGGCAACTCTTGCTTAAGCAACATGGCCATACGCGCTGGAATCTCAATAATAAGATTGGCACGATCTGGTATCGGAACTATGACCATAGAGACAGCAACACAAAGAAGAAGGCTTAAGAACATCGATATCAGAAGAGCTTTGCGAAAACGTTTTTCACTCTCAACTTCTTTGGCCCAAGGCATAAGCATCGCTCGATACGGGAGGGAGGAGAGATCCCGTTCAATCACAAACTCTTCCTGGCGCCGCTGTTCTCGCTCATGAACTTGTTCAACTTCATCAAAGAAATAATCAAGCAGGCTCAAATGCTGATCAAGTTCTCCCTGCAGAAACGTCTGCCTCTTTTGAATGTCTCCAATTTTTACTTCAAACTCAGCCATACGAGCCCGCACCAGAGTACTGTGCCCGGTGGTATCTGAATTTTTCGGCAAACCGGCCCAGAAAAGCTCCTCTGCGCCCAACTCTTGAAGTTTATCAAGGGCATTGCAGGCATCTTGCAATATCTCAAAATGTTGCTGATCTATCGCAAAAGTCCCAAGCTCTTCCTCTACAACCCGCAGTTCATCTTCCAACTTCATGACTTTCATCTGAAGCTGTTCAATCTGCGCGTTCAGGGGCTCTAATTCCTGTGATAAATTAGAAGTATCCACGGAATTTCCAATCAGTTTTGCGAGGCTTTCCGGATAACGGCAAGGGAGATTTTCCCGTATCCAGAGGCCGTACAGGTTAACATTATTTTTTTCAGCACCCGGAATGGGATTGTTTTATCTGCAAGAACGGTAATTTCCTTGCTTTCAACAATTTCCTTGGTGCTGATCCCGATAATATTGCGTTCAAGCTGGGTTAGCCGCTCAGTAATTTCCGGGATCGAATCGTTTGTGGAAGCAAGTAGATCGGTTGTGTTGACCACTACTTCGCCCTGCACCAACACGGTCGCGGGGCTGACCATGATCACCACAGTTTCCCTTGGCTTGACCTCCACCACGGAAGTGGGCAATTTAATCAATTTCGGAGTTGCTAAAACTTCACTTGAGGAAGAGTTAGCAAGGAGGAAAAAAACCAGGATAGTAAAAACATCCATCAGCGAGGTCAGATTCAAACTCGGTGTTTTTTTTCTGCTGCGCTCCATCCGTCTGATACGTCTACTGTCCCTCATGGGGCATCTCCAATCGATATCAAGGGAAAGAGCACCAGTTTTTGAACTTGTTCACTGTTCTCACTTGGCACTTCGGTTTCCCGGACCCGATCCATGACCTGAATCAGTGTGTCGTATTCGATATCCGGCTCCATCAAAACTGTCGCATCATCCTTCTGCGGGTAATCATTTTTCAGGCGGACGAGCATTGCAGTCAGTTGATCAAATTTATACTGACCATCTTCCTTGGGCATCGCCGCCACAACACTGACTCCGTTACCTAGTTCCAATCCGGCTTTACGGACGATGACCTCGATTGTATAGTTCGGCTTGTCCACCGCCGAACCTCCGGCTGAGGTTGGCACACTCAACTCCAGAATTGTCACCTGTGAAAATACGGCACTGATGAGCAGAAATGGGATCAGGATAACCATCAGGTTTAGAAATGAAGTAATATCCAGTTCAGGATTTTCCCTCATCCCCTTTCGTCTGCTTTGATGTCGTCTGCCCATAATCAGCTCGTCGAATTCTGGCGCTTGCTGAAGCTGGAAATACTGTTCAGCGCCTTGACTGATGCCATCTCCAGGCTATCGACAATTTGACCTGTGGTTGAGGTCAACTTGGCATGAATGAGCAGCAACGGAATAGCAACCATCAAGCCGAATGCTGTTGTATTCATAGCGACCGAAATACTGGCCGAAAGAAGGTCGGCCTTCTCAGCTGGATTTGCATTGGCAACTGCAGTAAACGCTTCAATAAGCCCCATAATTGTGCCGAGCAGTCCCAGCAAGGTGGCGATATTAGAGAGCAAACCTATGTATGGAGTCCGTTTTTCCAGTTGCGGAATGATCTCCATCATGCTCTCTTCCATGGCGATTTCAATATCTTCCCGTCGTCTGACTGCACCCTGACGAGCCAAGCCCATTGACAACATCTGTGCGATTGTCGATTTGTCTTTGTCGACAATTTTTCGGGCACTATCAAACTCACCTTTGACCAGTATCGGTTGCACCCTGGCCCATATTTTGAGATTTTCGCTACGGGTTCGGCTTAACTGAACCCAACGCTCGATTGCGATGGCCATCCCGATCGTAAGGACAAGTAGAATCGGGTACATAAATGTTCCACCTTTTTGAAAAAAACCAACAATTGAATAGATACTTTCCATTTCTTTTACCTCCCAGATTTGTTTGCAGTGCTGACTTCGTAGAAGTCGAGCTGTCTTTTGAAAACGTCCCGATCTACAGGAACGGCGTCTTTGTTCAACATCATGTTTAAACTGGTTTCCACCCCAATTTCTGAGCTTTTCCAGGGTACGATATAGAGAGATTTTGGAGCCTCATCGTTGCCAACGATGGACATTCCCGAAAGTTCTTTGGTTTGCTGTGTCCCCTGCTCCTGTTTATTTATTTCCTGCTCACCGGCTGCAACCGTAACAGCGGGTAGTAGAACCAAACAGAAACAGGTAAAAAATAGTCGAATCATATTCCTCCTCCTGGAGGGAGTTCCATTCGTTAGCAGCATAACCTTAGCTACTGTCCCAGTCGCAGACGCAACTCTGAAACCCACATCTTGGCCTGCTTGTCTTCCGGGTTAGCATCACTGTAAAATTCATACTGTGTGAGGGCACATTCCTGGTCATTCAGATAAAGATCACAGAGGATCCCGAGGTTTCT
>JAOZLQ010000044.1 GCA_029934755.1 Desulfuromusa sp.
TCTTCATTGTTGTGCCAATTTTTGCCGGTACAAACATTCGATAGCTTAAAGGATAAGGTAACCAGTAACGGTTTTACTTTTTTTCAAGCAATCAACTCAGGGGTTGTCAATCAAGACAGCAGCGTTGGTGTTTATGCTGGCGATGCTGAATCATATACGCTTTTTGCCCCTTTATTCGATCCAATCATTGAGGAATATCACGGCTTCTCTAAGGCTGATACCCATCGAAGTGATTTGAATCCATTACTGCTGGCTGCCTCGAATCCTGACATTGACGGTAACTATATCCTCTCAACAAGAATCAGGGTAGGGCGCAATGTTGCCGAGATGCCGTTAGGACCTGCTGTTTCTCAAGAACAGAGGACGTTTATAGAATCTCAAGTCGCTAAATCCTTAAGCAGCTTAAGCGGGGAGTTGGCAGGAACCTATTATCCTTTACTGGGCATGGAAGAAACAGTACAGAGTCGATTGATTGCTGATCACTTTTTATTTAAAGCCGGTGATCGGTTTTTGGATGCCGCTGGTTTGAATCGTGATTGGCCGGAAGGTCGAGGGATTTTTCACAACCGCGATAAAACATTTCTGGTGTGGGTCAATGAAGAAGACCAGTTGCGGATTATTTCGATGCAGCAGGGTGGTGATATTGAAGCAGTTTTCTCCCGGTTGGTGACCGCAATTAAAGAGATTGAAAAGTCAGTGACTTTCATGTTTGATTCACGACTTGGTTATCTGAGCAGTTGCCCTACCAATCTGGGAACTGCAATGCGTGCCAGTGTTCATATCCGCTTACCAAAACTTGCCACCGATATGTCTGCATTTAAGAAGATTACCGATTCACATCACTTACAGATACGCGGTATTCACGGTGAACATTCGGAAAGTGAAAGTGGTATCTTTGATATCAGTAATAGAAGACGTTTGGGTGTGACAGAGGTCGAATGTGTCCAGGATATGTATAATGGGGTTGTGGCACTTATCAACAGGGAAAAAGAACTGTAATCTTTTAATGTAAATCAATTGTAGAGAGCCCGGCTGTTATTTCCAGTCGGGCTCTTTTTTGTTGGTTATGTGAAAGTTAACTTTCGCTCCAAATCCATGGAATTTGAAACCCGCTTGGCCTCTTTCATGGAGATTAAACCTTTATTACAGAGTTGGATCAGATGTTGATCCATCGACTGCATCTGGTATTGAGCCGAACCTTTTTCAATATGTCCTTCGATATCGTCGAGATTTCCATCACGAATACAGGCCTGAATAGTGGTTGTTGTGCGCATCACCTCAACAACCGGAATCAAATTTTCACCGGTCTTATCTTCGACCAGTCGTAGCGAAACTGTTGCAACAAGAATATCTGCAAGTCGTTGCCGGATAATCTCTTGTGACTCAGGGGGGAAATGACCAATAATCCGATTAATAGTTGAAGCAGCACTCTGAGTATGAAGGGTTGAAAAAACCAAGTGACCAGTTTCAGAGGCTTTTATACAAGCATCAATTGTTTCCAAATCGCGTAATTCACCAACCATGATCACGTCTGGGTCCATTCTTAAGGACGCTTTTAGTGCAGAGCTGAAATCGGCAGTATCAATCCCAACTTCACGTTGAATAATACAACTTTTTATCGATGAAAAAAGGAACTCTATTGGGTCTTCGATAGTAATGATATTGTATGAGTATTTCTCATTGATATAATTGATCATTGATGCGAGTGTTGTCGATTTTCCGTTTCCTGTTGGACCAGTAACTAAAACAAGACCGTTGGGTGCTTTGACAATTTCTGCAAGGACTGCCGGTAATTGTAGGTCCTTAAAGCTTCCAATCTCAGGTGGAATAACCCGCATAACAATACCAATATTGCCACGCTGTTTGAAAATACTGACGCGAAATCGGCCACTGCTTGCTAGTGAATAAGATGCATCGAATTCAGTGAAATCCGCAGGAAGATCCCGTTTGTTGTTTTTCATGATAGTTGCTGCAATAAACTCAGTATCCTCTGGTTTTAGACTGGCTAACTTAGAGCGTAAGAGTTGTCCATGAGCACGAAAAAAGGGGGGATTACCGACTTCAAAATGGACATCAGAAACCCTTTTAGCAAATGCAATCTCTAAAATTTGATTAAGTGTTTTACTATCCATAAAAATATCCTAGCGTATGATTTCTGGCTGATTGGAACGATCAAGTTGCTTACGAAATAGAGCATTTTCCATTGTTAATCCAGCTTGCCCAACAAAAAATTCAAGAAAATCGAGCGAAATCTGATTTGCCGGACGACTGCCGAAATCAGCATAAGTGATCGTAATAACCCGATCGTTACTCTTAAGAGGTAAAAGTAAAAAAGACGCATCTTTTGGAGCACCAATTTCTGGATAGATTAAGTCATCAAAGGTTCCATCCTCGGATTTCCCATAGAAACTGTTACCCGAGTTGATAATGTCATAAAAAATAGAATCTTTACGTATTGGGATCCGAAACTTCATGGGAGCCGCAGGCCCATTGTCTTTATTGGACATGATTCCAATACTACGCTCAGCAATGAGATCGGTTTTATCCACAATTAATGTCAATGTCCGTTCAAAGAGCTCACTGACAAATTGTAAAACCATCAGCGAGATATCTGGAGCTTTACGCAATAATCTCAATCCCGATAGACTGTTACGAAGTTTAGCAAATTGTAGACGGCGCTCCTCATTGAAACATCCGCGAATATAAACCTGGAAGGTATTGAGGAAATCAATCATATCTTCAGCGAACGTTTCTTCTCTTTCAGAAAAATAAGGCATCGGAAAGACTGCTCGAGTGCCATCATTTAAAGATTGTAGTGAAAAAGTGAAGTCAAGAGGAGAAGCAAGCTGAATAATAGATATCTGTGGGTATTGTGCCATCTTCAATGATCGGATATCTACAATTGCACTTTTACTGAATCCCTCAGTATCAGCAACTGGACTACCAAAAACCAAAATAGGTTCAAGATATTTAAAAAGGGCCCGATCAATCAGGTTGTCTAATTCGTTTCGGTCGGCAGTGACAAATACGAGAATCCCTTCTTTTTTACATGCCGTCATGATGGCATGCTGTAGAAACTCATCACATGAGTAAATGATGACTGCCTGAGATTTTGTGGCTGATGGCAGAGACCCATTATCTATCTGATAGTTTGTCGATATGCTGGATAGAAAACTGACAAGATTATTTTTTTCAGCTTCAGGGATGTCAGGAAGCGTTTTATCAATGACCTGTCGATGAATATCATCCGGATCAAATGCTTCTAACCCCTTAAAGACATATGGCTTCTTTCGCTCTATTTTGTCAAGATCAGCTAACCCAAGAAGATCTTCTGAAACCAGAATTTCTTCGGTACTCATATCCTCTAGTTGCTCTAATTCCGTGTCGTCTTCAAGTTGTTCCAGTGGGTTTTCAACCAAAGGCTCATTGGAGAGTAGAATTTCACCGGAATGAACTTTCTCATCAAAGATACGTAGTGCATCCATGAGAACCATCTGTGTATCCAGGGTAACAGTTTGTAGCTGTTTTGGTAAAAACCGGTAATCATCTGAAACATTAATCTCATCAATGTCCAAGGTGAAGATGCCCCGAGTCCAACAGATCATCTCGACAACTGTCATCTCAATCAATGTTTCAAGTGCTTTGAATGCTGAATCTTTAGATAGCCCACAGTGATCCAGTAGGGTGGCGATAAGAGGTTTGCGGTCTTCCCCAGATATTTCCTGAATACCTAGTGCTTTATCCAGATCATTCTGATTAATGATATGGCTTTCCAATAGAATTTTGCCGATTTTTAACTTTTCACTGGAATGTGTTGCACTGACAATATAGCCTTTGTTAAATACTAACTGTCCCTCACCTTTACGGCTATATACATTCAATGTCCCGGATTTTCGGGTTGAATGGATAAGCTGAATAACGTCAACGATGGGTAAGTGTTCAAGCTCGCCAGTTAATGGCATCTGCTGTCCTTCCTTTCGATGTTTCACAATGAAAGAATAAATAACTAGAGATTATACGTTAAAAACCATTAAACTAAAAAAAGTCATTAGTTTCAAGTAAATTCAACACTTTTTATATTAACTGCTAGCGTGGGTATCACTTTGTTAAATAATTCTCTTATATGTCAACATGCCGTTACTATTTTTCAGGCTGGTTTACAGGCTGTTGCACCAGGGGCGGCGATCAAGAAACATTGTTGCCTTAAAGAGGAAATATTGTCAGTGGATCAGCAGGATTATGATCTCCGTCAATTTGATAGAATTTTTGTTGTGGGGGGAGGAAAAGCTGGGGCTCCGATGGCCAAGGCAATAGAAGAAGTACTTGGTGATCGAATTTCAGCTGGCGTTGTCACAGTTAAATATGATCATTTGGAAAAGCTGAATATCATAAAGCTTCAAGAGGCAGGGCACCCGATTCCGGATCATAATGGCTATCTTGGGGCACTTGAAATCCTTCAATTAGCATCTTCGGCGGACGACAAAACGTTGGTTATCTGTTTGATCTCAGGTGGCGGATCGGCGTTAATGCCCATGCCAGTCAGTGGCGTTACTCTTGGGGATAAACAGACAGCAACACAAGTTCTTCTTGACTGTGGTGCTACTATCCATGAAATCAACACAATTAGAAAACATCTGTCTGTTATCAAGGGTGGTGGCTTGGCGCGAGTAGTTTATCCAGCAACTTTGATTACCCTTATTTTGTCTGATGTCGTCGGTAATGACCTTGATATTATTGCTTCAGGTCCCAGTGTTCCAGATCCTACAACTTTTGCAGCTTGCAAAGCTATATTCACGAAATATGCTATTGAGAATGAAATTCCTCTTAATGTTATTCGATATGTTGACTCGGGGGTTGTTGGTGATATTCCTGAGACACCAAAGATGGGGCTTCCCTTTTTTAAAAAAGTACAAAATATCATTGTTGCGGACAATTCTGCTGCTCTGTTGACAGCTAAAGAAAAAGCTGATGAATTAGGCTACAATAGCTTACTTTTATCTTCCATGACTGAGGGTGATACCTGTAATGTAGCGGCAAGTCATATAGCGATTGCCCGGCAGATTCAATCGGCCAGTTATCCTTTGCAACGACCAGCTTGTTTGCTCTCAGGTGGTGAAACAACTGTACGGATTAAAGGGGAAGGCAAGGGTGGTCGAAATCAAGAATTTGTACTGGCAGCTGCCCTTAATATGTCCGATATGAAAAATATTACTGTCCTCAGCGCAGGAACTGATGGAACAGATGGCCCTACCGATGCTGCTGGAGCTGTTGCAGACGATACAACTGTGCAACGTTCATTAGAGGCAGGGATGGATCCACAACAATTTCTTGATAACAATGATTCCTATAATTTTTTTGACAGATTGAATGATCTGTATAAAACTGGGCCAACCAACACCAATGTGATGGATTTGCGTATCATCCTTATTCTTTGATGGAAAGTATCTATATCTTTGGAGGAATAAATGTATCGGCGAACTAAAATTGTTGCCACGGTAGGGCCGTCCTGTGCTGGTAAAACTCAATTAGAAGACCTGCTTAAAGCAGGGGTGAATGTTTTTAGATTGAATTTTTCTCATGGTGAACTTGAACAAAAAGCAACCTGGATCACGCAGATTAGAGAACTCTCTAGTCAATATAAGAAAACGGTTGCCATTCTGGGTGATTTACAAGGACCAAAAATTCGCACTGGGTTGATGCGAAATGGTCAGCAGAAACTGGAAATTGGTCAGGAAGTTGTCATCACAACTGCTGAGGTAGAAGGTGCTGATGGGATAATTCCGACAATTTATCGGGCATTACCTGGGGATGTTACCCCCGGCAATCAAATCCTCCTTGACGATGGTCAGTTGGAGTTGGAAGTTTTAAGAATAGAAGCAGGGGATGTTCACTGTCTGGTTAAAGTTGGTGGAGTGCTCAAAGATCGCAAAGGGATTAATCTGCCAGGAGTTAATGTTTCTGCACCAGCCATGACTGATAAAGATTTTGCTGATCTTGATTTTGCCATCAAACATCAGCTTGATTGGATTGCCCTCTCTTTTGTTCGAACAGCGGAAGAGGTTAGTCACCTAAAACAAATTTTATCAGAGCAAAACTCATCAATAAAAGTTATTGCAAAAATTGAAAAACCGGAGGCCGTGGAAAACTTTTCTGCCATACTTGCGGTAACTGATGGAGTGATGGTTGCACGAGGTGACTTGGGGGTCGAAGTTCCTTCGGAACAAGTTCCTCTGATCCAGAAGAGGATTATTCGAGAATGTAATCATCAGGGAAAACCAGTGATTACAGCTACGCAGATGTTGGAAAGTATGATTACTCATCCACGCCCGACCCGGGCAGAAACTTCTGATGTTGCCAATGCTATCCTTGATGGAACCGATGCGGTTATGCTTTCAGGAGAAACGGCTGCAGGTCTTTACCCGGTCGAATCTGTGAAAGTTATGGATCGCGTTGCGCGGGACGTTGAGAGGGAACCGGAGTTATGTGCAAAGCGCCATGTTTCTACAGAAACTGCCACCTTGGAGCAAAGCCATCCTGATGCAATCGGACAAGCCGCTTGCCAGGTCGCTGAACATGTTGGTGCCGCAGCTATCCTTGCATTTACTCAGACCGGAAGCACTGCCGCTTTGATTGCTAAATATCAACCTTCGTTGCCAATTATTGCAGTCACTACAAATCAACAAGTAAAGCGTCAACTTGCTCTCTATCGTGGAGTTGATTCAATGCTGGTTGATATCCAAGGTGATACAGAGGCACAGATATTATCGGTTGAAGCTGTTGTCCACGAACGTGGCCTATTGAAAGTTGGTGATATTGTTGTTATCACTATGGGTAGTCCCATTTCAGCACCGGGGACAACAAACTTGCTAAAAGTTCATCAATTGGAAAGCCATAAATAATTATCATTACTTTACCCGAGGCTAAATTTAAAACAGGAGAATATAATTCTATGATGGTTAAAATTAATGCTAAAGAATCAATCGAAATTGTTACTGGTGTTTTTGTTAATGTGATAAATGAATCCGGCAGCAAATATCACAGTTGGGATGAATTGACCGAAGCACAAATAGAATGTTTTTCTGGAATGAGTAGAGAATTTCAGGAAGTTTATGAAAAGTATAAAGAGGGTATGGCCGTATAGATAAGGATCAATTAAAGGTGTTTTGGGGAGTTGAGGAGATTTACTATCCTTGGCTCCCAAAGCTATGGATGAATGAAATATAAATCAGGCATTTTACCATTCATTATCTCTTCCTGAGAGTTTCTTTTCTAGCCTGCAACCGTTATAGTGGAGTCATGAAAAATCTTGAAATTAATTGCCCTCGATGTGGCAAAAAAACTTCTTGGGAGAATAATCCTGCGCGTCCTTTTTGCTCTGAAAAATGTCGCGTTATTGACCTGGGTTGCTGGGCCAGTGAAGAATATTGTGTTGATGGTGGTAAAGCCCCACAGTCAGAGCATGAATATTAATTATATCAGGAGAACGTATGTACCATCTAACGATTATAACCAACTTTGCTGCAGCGCATAACTTACTTAATTATCAGGGGGATTGTGAAAATCTTCATGGCCATAATTGGAAAGTTGAAGTCACAGTTAAAACTGAAAATCTGGATAAAGCTGGTCTTGGAATCGACTTTAAAATTTTGAAAAAACATACAAAAGAAATCATGAACTACCTCGATCATAAGTATCTCAATGATCTGGATGCATTTAAAGGGATCAGTCCTTCCTCGGAGCATATTTCCAGATTTATATATGATCGTTTGGTCGATAGCTTGGCTGAGTATGACGTCAGTTTAGAAAAAATTACTGTTTGGGAATCGGATAATGCCTACGCAACTTATACCCAAAGCTGATTTGATTGAAATTTTTTCCTCGATACAAGGGGAGGGAGTTTTGGTTGGATACCGACAGATATTTTTACGTTTTCCTGATTGCAATCTGAATTGTCGCTATTGCGATACTGATTTTTTAAAAACCAAAAATTGTCAGGTAGAAAGCAGTCCCGGTTCAGGTCAGTTAGATAGCTTGGAAAATCCTGTAAAATTTAATAAGGTAGAAAACCTGGTAAAGTCGTGGAATACTCAGCTTCCGGGAGCACATCATTCTATCAGTATTACTGGCGGAGAGCCTTTACTGCATGGTGATCTCCTCTCATTTTGGTTGCCAGAATTAAGAAAAATCCTGCCCATATATCTTGAAACTAATGGAACGTTACCGGAACAATTGTTGCCACTTATTCCATATTTAGATTGGGTTTCGATGGATATTAAACTCCATTCTCAGACTGGTTTGAGAACTGAGTGGGATATCCATCGTCAATTCCTCGAAATTGCTAATCAGACCGATTGTTATGTTAAATTGGTGGTTGGTGATGATACGCCGGATTTGGAGTTGCAATTGGCTGCTGATCTGATCTCTGCGATTTCAAAACATATTTCGATTGTTTTACAACCAGTGACATTGGATGGGCGGATTGCAATATCAACACAACGCTTATTACAGATGCAGGCGCTTATTGCAGAGGTCAATACGAGTTTGAGAGTGATTCCTCAAACCCATAGATTTATGGGTGTTCTATGATCATTCTTAAACTGCAACATTAACTATTTGCAGCAAACTTTTTCAATAATTCTTCCCTGACTAAGGGTGGTACAAACTTACTGATGTCGCCACCCAACCGCCCAACCTCTTTAACAATTGAGGAACTGAGATAAGCGAATTTAGGCGATGTCATCATAAATAGGGTTTCTACCTGTTGGCAGACGGTGTGATTCATCTGCGCTAACTGGAACTCAAATTCAAAGTCAGTTACCGCCCGTAATCCACGTAAAATCACTCGAGCTTTTTTTGACACGACATAGTTGACGAGCAAACCGTCAAAGGTTTCTACGCGCAAGCGTGGATTATCCTCAGTTAGTTTTACGAGAATATTAACCCGCTCAGCGGCGGTGAACATGCTATTTTTTTCGGAATTATTGGCAACAGCAATGATGATCGTATCAAAAATTTCCAGTCCCCGTTTGACGATATCCATGTGCCCATGGGTAAAAGGATCAAAAGAACCAGGATAAATGGCAATATGACGATTCATGTCTAACCTTAAATTAAGCTGTAGAGGTGGATTCGAGTGGAGCCATACGTCCTGCTTTCAATTAATTCCAGCTTTCCGAAGTCAGGCAGTTTTTCGTCTCTAGCTGACTCGGCACAGATTATTCCATTTTCTGCCAGTAGATTCAAGTGCTCTATCTTTGCAATTGTCGTTGGCAGTAGATTTTGATTATAGGGAGGATCAAGAAGGATTAAATCAAAAGGGGCAGAAGCAATTAGCGGTGGTAATGCCGTAGAAACATCCTGTCTGATAATTTTGGCGTTTGGCTCAAACCCACAACGTTTAATGTTTTCAGTAATGACCCTGATGGCATTACTCCCCGAATCTACCATGGTTGCAGTTTTTGCTCCTCGGCTTAAAGCTTCCAAGGCTTGCGCTCCGCTTCCAGCAAATAGTTCCAGGATATTAAGCCCATGAAATGATCCAAAACGACTGGTTAAAATACTGAATAATGCCTCACGAACACGATCCGGGGTTGGTCGAATGTCTTTGCCCGAAAAGGTTGCTAACTGTCGACCGCGAGCTGTTCCACTAATGATGCGCATATGAGTTGAACCCTTAGTGTGATTCTTAAATTGTTGACGATTTCCAGTCATTATAAAGCTGGAAGATCAATTAACCAGATTAGCCATAAAATCCAGTTGGAAACTAACATGTTCTCAAAAAACGGCCAATGCAGAAAATGAATCTCCCACCTATTTGAGCTTAAATTTTAATAATTGAAATTGTTTCAATCTCATTTATGCTAATATTAATGAATATCAGTATTTTGTGGTGAAGTTGACCGGCCATCTAAGAGGAAGGAAATTATCAGCCAATGAAGAAAATCTTTATTGTTGGTGCTGGGTTATCATCGACCAGCTTGATTGACTATTTGTTGAGACAGTCACAAAAATATGATTGGCAAATCACAGTTGGCGATCTGACCTTGGAATCTGCTGCGCATAAAGTAGCTAATCATCCCAATGGCCGTGCCATACAGTTTGATATTTCTGATCAACTACAAAGAACCACTGAAATATCGCACGCAGATATTGTTGTATCCATGTTGCCCGGATCCATGCACTCCCTGGTGGCAAAAGAGTGTCTTGCCTGTGAGAAACATCTACTAACGCCATCTTACGTGACAGCTGAGATGAAAGGGATGGATGGTGCTTTTCGAGAAAAAGGATTAATTTTTCTGAATGAGATGGGAGTTGATCCTGGCATTGACCATATGTCGGCAATGCGTGTCATTGATAAAATAAAACAAAAAGGTGGGAAGCTTCTGTCTTTTAAATCATTTTGTGGCGGGTTAGTTGCGCCAGCCTGTGATGACAATCCCTGGAACTACAAGTTTTCTTGGAACCCGCGCAATGTGGTCATTGCCGGGCAGGGAATTGCTAAATTTAAAGAACACGGGCAATGTCGCTATGTTCCTTACAACCAACTATTTTCCACAATCAGTCAAGTTGAAATGCCCGGGTATGGTGATTTTGAAGTTTATCCAAACCGGGATTCGCTCCAATATTGTGAGCTGTACGGTTTGGAGGATATTCCCACCATCATCAGAGGGACCATGCGCCGTCCCGGCTTTTGTGAAGCATGGAATGTTTTTGTCCAGCTAGGTTGTGCTGATGACACTTATATTATGGAAGATTCATCGCAACTGAGCTATCGTCGATATCTGAACAGCTTTCTTCCTTATCGGAAAGGTAAAAGTACTGAAGAGACGTTAGCTGAAATTATCGGGCAGCCTTTGAACTCAGTCATAATGGATAAAATTCGTTGGCTAGGTATCTATTCAGATGAAATCATTGGGCTCAAAAATGCTACTCCTGCGATGATACTGCAAAAAGTACTGGAGCAGAAGTGGGCGATGACTGAGTCGGATCGTGATTTGCTGGTGATGCAACATCAATTTGAGTTTGAATTGGATGGGCAAAGGAAGCGTATTATCTCATCCATGAGCTGCGAGGGAAAGGGTAACGAAAATACCGCTATGTCTTATACCGTTGGTATGCCCTTGGCCATTGCGGTGAAGTTGATTGCTACCGATAGTATTCGGCCAATTGGTGTTCAGATCCCGATCTTGCCAGGAATTTATAACCCCATTTTGGATGAACTCGATTCTTCAGGGATCACATTTGTTGAACAAGAAGTAAATTTATAGAGTTTATTTTGTGTGGTTTTCTTCATAGTTTAAATCTTGACCATAAAAAATAAAACGGTATTATACTTTTATGGTTTTTTCTTCTAATGTGTCCCTGTGAGGGTGATTTCTAAACCTATTATCAAAATGAATATGAGTCCGATATCCGATCGGATTGGTGCAATTCATGCTTGTTTTCAAGCAAAAACTAGAAGGAGGAGTAACAAATGAAACAGAGAAAACTTGTATCAATCGTTCTTGCTCTTGTACTAACTGTCTTTTTTGCAGGTAGTGGTTTCGCCAGCAATTTGGATGAGATTGTCAAGCGTGGCGAACTCCGCGTCGCTGTTCAGTCTGGTGCTGCACCATACGCTTTTGTTGATAAGCATGGTAACCAAGCTGGTTCGATGATCGATTTTACCAAGGGCATGGCTGATGCCATGGGAGTTAAATTGAAAGTCTTGGATTATGATTGGGATGGTCTGATTCCTGCTCTTTTATCTGGGAAAGCTGATATCTTAGCCGCTGATATGACCCCCACTTTGAAACGTGCACTTAAGGTTACTTTTACTGATCCATGGATTTATGTCCAGCCTTGTATCTTTACCTCAATGGGTGCCAGCTATCAGACTATGGCAGATGTCAATAAGCCAGATGTGACCGTTGGGGTTCTTCTCGGATCTACTGGCGAAGTTATTGCCAAGAAATACCTGCCTAATGCCAAGATCAAGTCTTACAAAGGTGGCGGTCGGATGATCGTTCAAGCTTTGACTGCAGGACATGTTGATGCTGGAGTTAATGATGACTTGGCCGTTCTGACTGTCCTTCCAGATTTTCCACCTAACTCTATCCGTCTTCTGGACAAACGCCTTGGTCAGGGAAAAGATCCTCTTGCCTTTGCCGTTAGGCCTGAATCTGTCAATTTGTGGCAGTGGATCGATCTTTATTTTGGCACAATCAGAGCCAATGGAGAATATGACAAGAATATCTCTTATTGGATGGAAGGTATCGAGTGGAAAAAAGATCATTAACTCTTTGATTTATACCCATCTAAAAACAACTTAAAAACTTCATATTTAAAGATTTAAGAAGTTAATGCCCAGATGAGTGCGGAATTAATTTTCCACACTCATCTGGTAGATATGGATGACAGCATGCTGGCAAATTTTAATTTCAGAATCATTTTTGAATATATGCCCTTATTCTTAGATGGACTGAAATTTACATTTTTGATTTCTCTTGTCGCACTTGTTCTTGCTCTTATTACTGGGATCGTTGCTTGTGCTTGCCGTATTTCAGGGATAAAAATTCTCAAATATCCAATTATTGCCTATATAGAAGTTATTCGCTCGACACCTCTTCTGGTTCAAATCTATTTTCTTTACTTTGGCCTTCCAACTCTCGGCATCAGGGTTCCTGAAATCCAGACCGGGATCATTGCACTCATGCTTAACTCAGGGGCATACATTGCGGAGATTATACGTGCCGGGATTAATTCAGTGGATCAAGGCCAAATAGAAGCAGGGCTTTCGTCCGGTTTGAATTATGTTCAGAGAATGCGGTTTATTATTCTCCCTCAGGCTCTTGGGGTGACTGTGCCTCCATTGCTTGGTCAAGCTATTGTCTTGGTGAAAGACACGGCTTTGCTCTCGTTGATATCAGTTATGGAATTAACCAGAAGCGGGCAAACCATGACATCCGAACGGTTTATGCCAGCAGAAGCTTTTCTGACGGTGGCTTTCTTTTATATGTGTATTTATTTTTGCCTCAAGGCTCTGGCTGATTGGTCACAACGAAAACTTATTTTTAGGGAGGCTTACTAATATGATGGCCTTCTATTTTAGCCGTTTAGTGGAAATTTTTCCCTTTTTTCTCAGGGGTCTGTGGATGACCACCAAGGTTGCTTTTTGCAGTCTTATCATCTGTACCCTGATTGGATTTATCCTTGGAATGCTCAGGTCAAGTAATATCGTTTTTTTAAAACGCTTGATCGGAACATATGTTGCTTTTGCTCGGGGTACTCCTTTTGTGGTGCAAATTTTTATTGTCTTTTTTATTTTCCCTGAATGGGGATTGCAACTTGAAGCTTTCCCTGCTGCTTTGCTAGCTATGGCTATTATGGGTTCAGCTTTTATTTGTGAAATTGTTGCTGGAGGTATTAATGCAGTTCACAACGGACAGTGGGAGGCTGCTTCTTCTTCCGGATTGACCAAGCTGCAACAATTGCGTCTGGTTATTATTCCGCAAGCAATGAAAGTGATTGTACCGCCACTGGTAGGACAATATGTACTATTGATCAAAGACACATCAGTTGTATCGGTTATCGGGGTGATGGAATTGACCCGAGTTGGGTGGGTGACAGTTGTCAGAATTCCCGAGGGTTTAATGGTATTTGCATTGGTAGGAATACTCTATTTTTCTATCTCATACCCTCTGATCTTACTTTCAAATTATCTGGAACGAAGAATGGCAATCTAGTTTAGAAAATACCGTGAGATCACGATTCTAAAATACAATAAGTAAAAGTATAGAAGGGTTCAAGCTGAAATGATTGAATTTAAAGGTGTTAATAAGTGGTTCGGTAAACTTCATGTTTTAAACCAGATAGATTTAATGATTCCAAAAGGAGAGGTGTTGGTTATCTGTGGCCCGAGCGGTTCAGGTAAGTCGACCCTGATCAGATGTATCAACAAGCTTGAACCAATCCAGAAAGGCGAGATCATTGTTAATGAGATGTCTTTACAGGATTCTGCTACCAATTTAACCAAACTACGAGGTGACATTGGATTTGTATTTCAGCAATTTCATCTTTATCCCCATATGACAGCTTTACAGAACATCATGTTGGCTCCAGTCAATGTCAAAAAACTCAAAAAAACGGAAGCTGAAAAAATCGCCAGAGAAAAATTGGAGCGGGTTGGTCTAGATGAAAAAGCAAACTCCTATCCTGCACAACTTTCCGGTGGACAGCAACAACGGGTGGCTATCGCTCGTGGGCTTGCTATGTCTCCGGAAATTATGCTTTTTGATGAGCCAACTTCTGCGTTAGACCCCGAAATGATTGGCGAAGTATTGGATGTTATGGTGAGTTTGGCGTCCGAAGGTATCACTATGTGTGTTGTAACCCATGAGATGGGCTTTGCCAAAAAAGTAGCCGATCGGGTTCTTTTTATGGATGAAGGGAAAATTGTAGAAACTGGAACACCGGTTGACTTTTTTGATAATCCCAAGACCGATCGTGCTGCAGATTTCATCAGTAAAATATTGACGCATTAGTGAAT
>JAOZLQ010000045.1 GCA_029934755.1 Desulfuromusa sp.
AGCAGAAAGGGTCAACGGATGATCTGCCGGGATTGTGATGGTTGCAGATCCCATCGAGGGGGGTAAAATCAATACTCCCGAAATGGTTAGTAACTCATTCTCCAGATCCAGGGAACCACCTAAATCACCGAGACTGAATAATCCCCCGGGAAGAGTCAGACGTTTGGCACTGTCTTCAACCCCCGCAGCAAGATTTTTTCCCCAGCGAATACTTTTATCAGCCAACAGGGTCAGATCAGGAATGGAAAGATCACCAAATCCTGGACCGAAAAGGAGTGAGCCAGAGAAGCCAGCAAGTTGCACCATCTCCAGCAATGGAAGTTGGGTATCAATAGCAACACGAAGTTCACTCAAAGAGAGTCCAAACCCATAGTCACCGTCTAGGATGTCAATCTGTCGTACTCCACTGAGGCCGACCAGATCAATCTCTCCGGCAAAACCGTTTTTATCTAACTGCAGGGCATTAAAAGGAATATCTGCAACAGACAATCCAATACCATCCAGCGAAATTGAGCCATCAATTTCGGCACCGGAAGCTGAAAAAGTCAAAGCAGAAAGTTTCATCTGCACTGAGCCAAGATTAAAACTCAACGGCGATGGTGGATTCAGGGTCACCGAACCCAAAGTCACCTGCCGGTTGACGATATCGACACTTAAACCACTCAACTGAACCAGTAATTCATTCGCCTCGTTAAACAATTCAGGAAATTTACTCCTGACGATATCGGGCAATCCAGCGATAGTCCCCTGGGCTTGGTTAATCAAACCGGAGGCATCAACCGCACTACGGTCGACCTTCAGAGAAAAACCCCCAAAAGCAAAATAGAAGCTATCGAGATCAATCCCACTGAGTTCGGTGGTGCCATCGTGAAAAATCCGTGCCGTAGCACTCATCTGAGCGCCCGCCAGAGAACCACTGCCCTTCAGCCCAACCCAGAATTTGTTGTCTTCAACTCCGATACCATATTGGTTGAGAGTCAGAACGGCCCCTTCAATTTCAGCTGAAGCACCAACAAGGTCATGCCAACCAGCCAGATCGTTCGCTAAGGTGATCGCGTTTTGGGCAATTGTCAGCCCCTCAAAAACAAGAGTTTCTCCTATCCCCGTAATCGTAGAAACTAAGCTATTTGTTGGCGTGATTGAACCATCGAGCTCAACCGAAAAATCACCATCATCATAATCCAGGGATAGCTTGGTAAACGCCAAGGTGGCAAAGTCTGCAATATTGTATTGTCGAACTTCATCTGTGACAGCAAGTCGTAATCCGGATAATCCATCCGTATCAATATCTGCAGCAATATCAAGCAGCAAACCACCAAAACTGGTCAACTCGACCTGTCCGGACAAACTGCCAGAGGGGATATTGTCAGCAATAGCCAAAGATAAAGCCGAAAGGGTGGTCGGGAAGCCAGACAGATCGAGTCCGGGCAAATTGCCCTTGTCAAAAACCAAGGTTCCTGCGGAGGAGATACCATTCACCGTTAAAACCAATGGGTTTTTCGCTGAAAGCTGAACCGATCCACCGCCCAACTCCGTCGGAAACTGAAATTTGCCACTCAGCGAGAGGTTGCGCTCGGCAAGATTAATAGCGCCACCAATATCAAGCAGTTGAAAGGTCGTACCGGGAATTGTCAGATCAAAACCACTAGCCGCATCGGTCAGAGTCTGTTGTACAGCACCCTTTCCCCAGGCAATTGATTGATCTGCCAGAAGGCGCAAGTCTGGCACCTGCAATGAACCGTAGCCGCTGCCAAACTGTAGAGAACCTTTTAGAGAAGTCAAGCTAACCGGCAACTCAGCCGTAGTATCAATCAACAGTGACAGAGCATCGAGAGCCAGCGTCACACCGTAGGGGCCACTAAACAGGTCAAAACTACGCGGGACAGCGGGGGTAACAACAGCAAATTCCCCTTTGAGCAGTTGTGGAGTCAGGGTCAGCTGATTGATCGGAAAATCGGCAAATAACGTTTGGGTTCCAGCAGACAGGTTGACCAAACCATCAATTGTGGCACCCTGAGGAGTAAAAACAAGTTGATCAATCTGTAACGTTGCTCCGGCCAGACTGACAGAAAATGACTGCGCTAGTTCAATACGGCCGGCAACAATCTGATTCCCTTCAAAGCGCAGATCTGCAAACTGCACCCGAAGATCTCCGGTTTGTTGATCAACCAATCCAGCTGGCAAATATGAACCCAACCAACCAAGAGCAATAGCCCCCTGACCATTGAGAAATTCTTTACCAACGGCTGATGCAGCCGTCCGCAACTTAAATAATCCCAAAGAGAACAGCTCATTGAGATCTTCCATTTCGCCAGCACGTACTACCCGGATAGAAAAATCATAACTACGCTCTATCTCTGGGCGAAACTGAAACCGCCAACGACTATCACCCTTTGCTGGCTGCCAGGTATCGCCTCCATCCAGAGTAATTTGGATCTGCAGCTCTGAAACTGGAATCGATTTTTGTTCGCTTTCCAGCAACCCGCGAATTTCCACAACCCCGTTACGTAAATCTTCGGGGTAAAAAACAATTTGTCGATCGTCAAAATTATCGAACTCTTGTCCATTGACAGTCACATTGTCGATGTAGCCTAAATCGTATCCGTCATAGTAAGCCTGAACGGTTCCGACAGAGACCAACAACAGCAGAATACTAACAAGATATCGGACAACAAATTGTTTCATCATATTCAAAATCCTAAAACGCAAAAAGCCACCCACAATCCAAAGGAGAGTGAGCGGCTTTTATTTAATTAAAATGAAAATAGGTAGGAAAGTTTTACCAGATGTTCTTGATAATCATCAGCAGTAGCATCATCAGTCTCATATTCGCGGCGTTCGGCGGTCAAACGAATAGCTTTTGAGCGATCTTCACCGGGATGGTAGTTTGCCCGAAGTTGATAACTGATATAGGTATTATCGGCAGCTGCATCATTATCGCTGTTTTTAGTCGAGGCAGAAAGATCGGTTGACCAGAGATTACCGGCATCATAGCCAAAGTCAACTTTACCACCAAGGGCTTCCTGATCACCGCTGTCCTTATTGATAAAATGACCATCCAGGCGAACCGTCGCACGAATCATATGATCATTTGCCAAGCGTTTTTTCCAACCCAGGGTTCCGCGTAAAGTATTGATCCGTTGATCTTCCGCTCCAACAGCATCGTCATTGATATGGGTGAAAATCCAGCTGGCACCATAGCGCCAACCACTTTTGGGGCGAAAATTAAAATCAGCCGCAACAATTTGCATATGCTGATCGGTGCCACGGCCACTGTTACGCTTGAATTGTGTCCGCAGACCAAAGTCACTCCGTTTGAGCCAGTCAGGGCGATAAGTGTAATAGAGGATTCCATCGCGGGTATGCAGCGTATCTCCCAGAGCACCATCCAGATTATCCCGACTATATTTGAGTGTCATCCGCAGCTTGAGCTGACGATTGATCATCCATTCAGTATCATTTTCAATCCGCTCCCGGTCAGACGAAGCACTGGCTATGACCGGTTTAAAATCGGTGTCGAGCCGCTCGTACATAAAGTTACTTCGCACCGCCCGAGGGATTGGTTTCGTTAAAATTTTAAAGCGGATGGCCGTTCCATCATCTCCCGATTGATCATCACTGGTATCAGCATCGGCATGAGAAAAAGCGGTTTCACCTTTGAGCGAAAAGTAGCGATTAAAACGCCACTTCCATTCGACACCTGCAGTTTTTGCTTCGGCCAGATCCAAACCTAAAGAGGTATCTTTTACGGAAGAAGAATCATCCTTGATAAAAGAACCGGCGGCGGCAATAGACTGAGCCGGAGCATGAGTCCAAATACTGTTAAAACCGGCAACATAGCGGTCAACCGATTCATCGGATGATGAATCATAGACTTCTTCCCACGAAGCTTTCTGGATACCGGCAAGAACAGTATGATCCCAACCTTGATCCCGCTCTCCGGTACGGAGATTAATCTTTGCACCTTTGGCACTGGCACTTAAGACCAGAGGATTAAATGATCCAGCAACATCTCCCACCTCCAGCAGCATCTTTTCTTGCTGCCAGTAACCATGCAGGTACATCAGGCGGGCATCACGATTATCAACCTGTTCGTCATTGGTCGCACGAGCACGCAGATCCAGACCGGCCTTGCCTTTTTCCAACTTTTTTTTCAGATTGATGCTCAATTCCTGACGCCAAGCCGTCCCCTCATCAATACCGCTGCCTGAACGACCGATGACTTCTTTCCATTCCAGAGTGGTTTCTGAGCGACCACGGATTTGCCAAGATTGGTCGTCGGGTGTTTCGGCAGCAAAAGAAAATGGTGAAAAACAAAGCAAAGCGAAGGAACCCACCGATAATACTCTTGTTATAAAATTCATGATGCGTTCCCCCTCTAAAAGTTAACAGTATTGTTTGTTTCATCTGATTCAGGAACACCATTTGTAGAGTCAATTGTAACTTCACTCGGATCTGGACCAGAATAGTATCCTGGCAAATACAACGTCAACCCGGAGCGGGTTTCTCCCGCAGTAAGGGAAGCAACTGAGTCTGAAGCGGTTGCAGGGGCACCTGACATTTCCATGTACGCTGCTTCAATCTGACATGCCGTGCTGTCTGCAACACCAGAATTTTCAACCTCATAATACAGAGTAGCGTCAGAGGAGCTTGCCATAAGATCCAATACTCGTACAACCAAGTCAGGTTGTCCGGCAGGGGTTCCGTGACAGCTACCGCCATACCAATAACCACCATTTGAAGAACAGTTAGCCCCGTCACATAAGCTCAAGTTCTGAGCGTCACAAACGGCATCAGCGCTACTCTGAACCGTTTCCTGCCCAGAAATCTGCGGTACTTCTTCACGCCATTCCTGCAGGCTAGCCCCCCAAAGGTGATTTCCAGCCAATTCAACCAGCAGATATTTACCATCCACTTCGTCAAACAAAAAACGGGAGAAACCCTGTTGCGTCAATTGTTGTCCATCGTCCAGATTTTCGTAACGTTTTTCCCAACGAACATACAAAAACTGTTTCACATGATCTGGAACAACCCGATCAATCCAGTAATCGACATTATGGATTTCATAATTACGAAAATCACTGTAGAGCGCATCGGTAAACGTGATGTAATCCTGGCGAAAACGCTCATCAGAAACCAGATCAAGGAATCCTCGTGCATCTTCATCTTCATAGGCGGCCATAAGTTCCTTAAAGACCCCCTCAACCTGTACGGCGCGGGTCTTGTCTTTAACAATCATTTCCCGATCATAACTGCTATCGCAAAAGCCTGTTGTGGTAAAAAGACAAACCAGAATTAACGACAAACATAATTTCACAGCATAATTCAACTTCATATGACTCCCCTGAAAATAGGTTTAAAAAAGAGTTAAAACTCAAAACAAACGAATCAACAACTAATTAGCACTTAATAATAATACTTCGAAGGGGGGGGGTATAGATTAAAAGACCGCCCTCCCAAAGGTAAATAATCACATATCTAGCTACAATTCTAGCTATTTCTAGAATTAATAAAACAATCTAACATAATCATCGAAAGCTGCAATATAAAATATCTTAATGATAGTTATAACAAAAACCGCACCCGAAACACATTAAGCGGTACTAAATAGTCGATAGTGCAAAAGCCCGGGGACAATCAGAGTAACCTCACGAAAAGATCTACAAAAACTGAAAGCTGAAGTCCCGCCTGATACAAAAATTATTACCTATTGCACCTGACCGAGCGAAGCGTCCGGTGCCAGTTTGGTGCTAACATTGATGTAAAATGGATTTACCCGTGTACGACCATTACTCAAAGGATATCACGGATGGGAAAAAGCGGGTTTACCAGTCGAACCAAAATAGAAGCTCGCAGACCTGCCCTATTCCCTCTTCGGTGCGGGACAGGTCAATCCTTTAAAGCGGCTGCACTTTGTTGAAATATGCGCAACTAAGTATTTTTGTGTCGCTAGAGACAATCCAAAAAGACCAACCTCTTTATTCAAGTCTTCTGGCCGTCCATTACAACCAAGATAGCCATTTATTTTTGCGGCTGCAGTAGATGCAACAAACTGATCATCATCTGGATAGATCTGCTTGAATTCAACTATCAATTTGTCCAATCTGCGCAAATAGTATTTTTGATGATAATCTTCGGCGGGATAAAAATCACCGGCTTTTTCAATCGCAGTATAAACAGGATGCTTCTTGATACTTTCGAGAAATTCCCGGGACTGTTCTGCCTGCAGCCGTTGATCCTCCGATAAGTAAAAAATTGCGTTTCTATACTGTCGGCTATAAACTTCGTAGGTCGGATCGTGGCTGTTCCAGAACACCTCCAATAATTGTTGATAGGAAATTTCCTGCGGATTAAATTCGACCAGAACAGTTTCAGTATAATCCTTCATCTGAACATAGCTTGGGGCAGAAGCTAATCCCCCGGCATAACCAGCACTGGTCCGATAAACACCTTGAAGACTCCCGAACTTGGAGTCCACACCCCAGAATCAGCCCAGGGCAAAAAGAGCAATTTCAGTATTTTCCGGGATACGGAGATCTATTTCAGGGCGGACAACTTTTTCACCTTCTCCTGCATAAACCAGCCCCGTTTGGTTCGTTGATGTCGTTAATAACCCTCCATTCGGGCTTACTGATAACCAAAGAACCAGACCAGCAACACAACCAAATATGATTAAAATAGATAGCCTCAATTTATTTTTAAAATTATTTCTTTTCATAAAATCCATTTTCGCACCCCTACGGGTTACCAAACAAGAGGAGCAGGTCATTTTTATACACCTGTTTCAATTTACAACAGGTGTTGATTTTTTGCGTAAACCCCTTAATATTGGATTGATGAATTCATCCAGGTTCGTTTATGCTCTCTTCACATATTAATTAAACAATGAGGTTATAGCATGGCTCACCACACTCTGAAATCCAGCTACACTCGCCTGACCGACCGGCTCAACCGCTTTCCCCAAGGCGCACCGCCATCACAATTACTCTATAAAATTCTGGCCATCCTGTTTAGTGAAAAAGAAGCGGAATTAGTTGCCCAGCTCCCGATTAAACCGTTCAATGCACAGAAGGCCAGTCAAATTTGGAAACTTAATCTAACAGAAACGCGTAAGGTTCTTGAAGAACTGGCTAGCCGAGCAATTTTAGTAGACTTGGATAGAGATGGTGAATCGATCTACGTTTTGCCACCACCGATGGCAGGTTTTTTCGAATTTTCCCTGATGCGCACCCGAGGCGATATCGACCAGAAAGTCCTCAGCGAACTATTTTATCAATATATGAATGTTGAAGAAGATTTCATCCGTGAATTGATGGCTCGCGGAGATACCCAGCTTGGTCGTACCTTTATCCATGAGCCAATTCTGACCAATGAAGATGCCCTGCATGTTCTTGATTATGAACGGGCCACTGAAGTTATCAAAACAGCCTCCCACATTGGCGTAGGAACCTGCTATTGCCGCCATAAAATGCATCATCTCGGCAAAGCTTGCGATGCACCTCTGGATATCTGTATGACTTTCAATGCTTCAGCAGCCTCGCTCACCAAACATGGTCATGCCCGCCTGATTGATCCAAGTGAATGCCTGGATCTTCTACAACAAGCCTATGATCATAACTTGGTACAATTTGGGGAAAATGTCCGGGAAAGTGTCAGTTTTATTTGCAACTGTTGTAGTTGTTGCTGTGAAGCAATGATTGCAGCTCGACGTTTTACTATTCTAAACCCAGTCCACACGACCAATTTTCTTCCAGAAATTGAGCAACAGAACTGTACCGGCTGCAGCAAATGTGTCAACGTCTGCCCAGTCGAAGCGATCGCTCTCACCTCGGCAAATGATCCAAAAAAACCGAACCGTAAACAGGCTAGTCTGATTGAGGATCGCTGCCTTGGCTGCGGTCTTTGTGTCCGCGCCTGCCCGGATAAAGTGATTAAGATGATAGCACGTCCGGAACGAGTTCTGACTCCACTAAATGGCGTCCATCGTGCAGTGATAATGGCAATCGAACGGGGAAAACTGCAAAATTTAATTTTTGATAATCAGGCGCTATTCAGCCACCGTGCACTTGCGGCAGTATTCGGAGTTATTCTACGATTACCACCAATCAAACAAGCGATGGCCAGCAAACAGATGAAATCACGTTATCTAGAAAGACTGATTACAAAGATGGACGTTTAGAATTAAATACGTTCAATAACTTATTTGAGATTTTTTCATTGGTCGCCCAGCGTAACAGGCTCACCCACACGGAATCACTCCATAGATATATGACTTGACTTGTCTTCTTTTGACAGTATAATCACAGTAGAATTCATTAAAGAGATCAACAACACTAACATGAGAGGGATTTTCAAATGAAACGACTGCAAAATGTGCTTATTCTGTTCGCCCTAGTCGCTCTGACCGCCAGTTGCGCACCAACAATGCAACCACCGTTAAAGGCACTTGATTCAAACAGTGCACCTACTTCAGGGGGACAGTATGTTCCAAAAGTCGATAATTTCCAGATCATTCTGGATTCGTCTTTAACTATGGAAAAAAGTTTTACGGGAGCCAGGGAAATCGTCAGCCGGATTAATCAGGAAATCCCATCCGACCTAAATTACAACGCTGGGCTGCGTAGCGTCGGACATAGTAGCTATCAGTCAAAGAATCCAACTGATCTACTCTACGGAATGAGTGCATATAATAAAACTAGTTTTCATGAAGGATTGGGTAAAATTAAGTATGTAGGTGGACCAACCCCAATGGCAGAAGCTCTGAAAGCCGCGGGAACTGATCTGAAATCAGCCTCAGGAAAATCAGCTTTGATTCTGGTCAGTGACGGTCAGCATATGAGTGATGCACCAGCAGCAGCAAAAGAACTAAAAGGAATGCTGGGAAACAATCTTTGTATTTACACTATTGCTATAGGCAATGGTTCAGGGCAAGAGTTGCTAAACGAAATTGCTGAGATTGGTCAGTGTGGTTTCGCCACAACTGATGCCGCTCTAGCAGATGACGCTAGCATGTCCAGTTTTGTCAACAAGGTGTTTCTTGCCAAAGCAGCCCCTGTTGTCGTAAAGCCAACTCCAAAACCAGTCGTGGTCGCACCACGTGATAGTGATGGAGACGGCGTGATCGATGAGCTCGACAGATGTCCAAATACACCTAGAGGGGCCCCGGTTGACAAGGTCGGTTGTCCACTCGATAGCGATGGTGATGGTGTCTTTGATTATCTTGACAAGTGTCCAGGAACCCCAAAAGGAGTTTCTGTGGACGCAACTGGTTGCCCGACAAAACTGATCTTGCACATTAATTTTGGCCATGACAGCAATGTTGTTGGCAGCCAATTTATTGGTGAAATTGCCAAAGCCGCTCAGTGCATCAATGATTTTCCAGGAAACAAGGTTCTTATTGAGGGACATACTGACAGTAGCGGACCAGCTGAATACAACCAGAAACTCTCCGAACGACGTGCCACTGCAGTTGTGAAAGCGTTGATTGATAAATTCAACATCCCCTCTTCACGACTAGTCGCTCGTGGATTAGGCGAAAATCAGCCTATCGCTGATAATACAACCAAAGCAGGACGTTTGGAAAATCGCCGGGTAGAGGTTGCATGTGGTGCAACTAAATAAATCCAACTGAATTCAGTTGTAAAAATGGGGGCCTTTTGGCCTCCATTTTTTTACATGACACGATCCCCCTTCTTCCATCATCAGTCCATTACGAAAAAAATAGAATTATCCTTCAGCTGTTTTCTGGTCAAATTTCTCAAGCTGAACTGTCATTATACCTCCAGACAAAAACCGGGGTCATCTTCTATGAAAAATCTCATCTGTTTTATACTCCTGCTACTTCCAGTCCTCTCAGGTGCCGAATCGACTGTCAACTGTCACTGTTTTCAAGATCGCACCTTCAACCATAGGGACACAGTAGCCGCTGACCCATATTTCCTGGCAACAACCCAGAACTCTTTTCTTTCACTGATTTATTGTGTGGATAAACGGGCCGTTGTCAAAGCTAAAATGTCGGGGACAAGTGGCACCCATTTATGGATTCTGTTTGATGTTGCAAAACGCAGTCAAAAGAGCATCAATCAAATTGAAATGATCTATGCACAGAACAAACGCTGGCCAGATATTTTCAGAGAACTGAAGTTGACTTCCAAGCAACTAGGAGATAATTACTTGCAACTCGGGAATAATCCGGAACAGTTGGCAGATCATATTGTTGATTTGCAACTCCGCAAGTATTTTTCCATTACGGCAAATGAAATTAGAAACTGGCGCAATCAAGGAATGGAGCGGAAAGAACTAATTTTGGCACTGTTATTAGATGGTGAACCTGCCACCCACTATAATCAAGTCGCAAGTGGCATGCAAACATGGGGGGAACTGCTCTATAATCAAGGGCTGTTGGATGGAAAAGCGATTAATTTACAACTGAAAAAACGGATGTCCCAATCATGATCCTTCAACATGAGAGCTGAGGCCGCTAAATCAGCTCAACAGCAACGATTCCTTAAATCTCGCTTCCGCTGCTAACTCTGTAGAGAGATATTTATCATTTTGAGTAGCTGTGATATCCTCAGCATTCAACTTAGCAAAGAAAAGCAGAACAGAATGAAACTGAATGACGAACAAAATAAGAGTGTTTTCAGCGGGGTCATGCTCGGCTATCTGGTATTGGTCCTGCATATTCTGCTGATGATTGGCTTAGGTGTCACGGTTGTCTTGATCAAAGGGATCTATGATTTCCGCTGGCTCATTCTTATTGCCGGCATTGCTCTGATTGGTGGCTCTGGCTACTATTTTTATCGCTATTTCATCGAACACAAACAAAGAATCAGCGACCTTATGTCCAACCCGGCATTCAGTGACCGTACCTTGGAAATCAGCTTGATGGGTGGGATGGCAACAATGAGGCTGGGGCACAAAGATGACAATCTTAAATTGATTCAGGCCGATAGCGAAACTGCAATCAAGCAGCTTGAATCACCAGAATCTATCCAGATCAAAGAGTTATCCAAATTAAGTAAAAAGCTGGATGACGACCTGATCACTCGGGAAGAATTCTTACGCCTGAAACAAAACATTATTTAAGTTGCTGTTTGTTTTTCTTGAAAACATTTTATATGCTTCTTTTACCTTTATTCTAATTTCGTAAAAATCACATTCAAATATTCGGAGGGGACAATGACCATTCCTGTTCTTAATCTTGGTGCAAGCCAGGGAAAATTAATCCAACAATTAGGAAAAATGAGCAATCGGCACGGCTTGATTGCCGGAGCTACCGGAACCGGGAAAACTGTCACTTTACAGGTTCTTGCAGAAGGTTTTTCTAAGTTGGGGGTTCCGGTTTTTGCTGCCGACATCAAAGGTGACCTTTCCGGACTGGCGACGACAGGAAAGAGCCATCCAAAGATTGACGAAAGACTGGCGCAGATCCCTTTGCCTGATTATAAGCTACAACCCTGCCCGGCCCTATTCTGGAGTATTGACAATGATCAGGGGCATCCGGTGCGGACAACTATCTCGGAGATGGGTCCACTTTTACTGGCAAACCTTCTCGAACTCAACGAAACCCAGAGTGGGATTCTTTATGCCGCCTTCGAAATAGCCGATGATGAAGGAATGTTACTGCTGGATCTGAAAGATCTACGCTCCTTACTCCTCTGGATGGGAGAAAATGCTGCTGACCTTCGCAATGAGTACGGAAATATTGCCTCAGCCAGCGTCGGTGCAATTCAACGTCGCCTGCTGGTTTTAGAAGAACAAGGTGCTGAAGAATTCTTTGGTGAGCCCGCCCTACAATTGAATGATCTTATGCATTGCGATTTTTCAGGCCGTGGCGTAATCAGCTTACTTGATGCCAGCACTCTGATCCATCGTTCACCCAAAGTCTATGCCGCTTTTTTGCTGTGGTTATTGGCGGAGTTATTTGAACAACTACCTGAAGTCGGTGATCCCGATCTGCCTAAACTGGTGTTGTTTTTTGATGAGGCTCACCTGTTGTTCAATGATGCACCTAAAAGTTTGCTGAATAAAATTGAACAGGTAGTCCGGTTGATCCGCTCTAAAGGAGTCGGCGTCTTTTTTATCACTCAGAGCCCTCTCGACATCCCTGAAGATATTCTCGGGCAGTTGGGTCTTAAAATTCAACATGCACTACGTGCTTTTACCGCAAAAGATCGTAAGACCGTCAAAGCTGTCGCAGACTCATTCCGGGCCAATCCAGCCTTTGATACAAAAGACATCGTCACCCAGTTAGGGATTGGTGAAGCATTGATTTCGGTACTTGATGAAAAAGGAGCCCCAACACCGGTTGAGCGAGTCCTTATTTCTCCTCCGGAAAGTCAGATTGGACCACTTGATCCAAACACCCGTCAAACATTGATGCAACGCTCCCCCATCGGTAACCGCTACAATCAATCGGTTGATCGGGAATCGGCCTATGAATTGTTAAAGAAAAAAGCAGAAGAGACGGCCAAAGAACAACAGGCAGAACAGACGCGACTGAAAGCTGAAAAGGAACAGCAAAAGCTGGACAGGTCACAGCGCAAAAGCTCTGGGCGTAAACGTCAAACTGCCACAGAAGCAATGATAAAAAGTGCCGCACGCTCTATCGGCAGTCAACTCGGACGACAAATTATTCGTGGCATTCTCGGTTCATTTTTTGGCAAAAGGTAAGATGGATAAATGGACTAAAATCCCTAGTCTTTTTGCATAATTTGAACAAGAAGATCAGGGGTATCAATAAGGGTAGAATCAAGCAATGCAGGCAGTGCAGCAACAGGCAGTGGCTTACTGAACAAATATCCTTGTCCCTGATCACAGCTCCCCTGTTTTAGAAAATCTAATTGGGCAACTGTTTCTATCCCCTCAGCAATAATTTCAAGACTCATACTCTTTCCCAGAGCAATAACTGAATTAACAATAGCCGTATCATTGGAATCATGGCCCAATTCCCGAACAAAAGACTGATCAATTTTTAATTTAGAAATAGGAAATTTCTTCAGATATTCCAATGATGAGTACCCCGTACCAAAGTCATCAATCGCCAGTTGAACCCCCATCTTCTTAAACTCATTCATTTTGCCGATTGATTGATCGATATTCCCCATCACCATACTTTCAGTAATTTCAAGTTCCAGAAAACGTGGTTCCAATTTGGTGCGATAAAGAACTTCAGCCACAGTCTGCACCAAGGAAGAATGCAGAAACTGCCGCGGAGAAAGATTAACGGCTATATTGATCGGCAACTGCCACTGTTCCTGTATTTTTTTCATCTGCTTGCAGGCCGCATATAAAATCCACTCCCCAATTGGGACAATCAGACCGCTCTCTTCAGCTAACGGAATAAAATCAAGAGGAGAAACCATTCCTAACTCAGGATGATTCCAGCGAACCAAAGCTTCAAAACCAATCAATTGACCTGTTTTTAATTCATATTGCGGCTGATAATAAAGCAGCAGTTGCTTCTTTTTCACTGCCTCACGCAGTTGGTTTTCAAGCAACAAAGATTCATGGGCAACAGTATTCATATCTGGAGAATGAAACTGATAGGCATTGCCTCCAGTATCTTTCGCTTGATACATGGCAATATCGGCCGCTCGCAATAAACTATCAGTATCTTCTCCATTTCCCGGGTACAGGCTAACCCCAACACTGGCAGTGACATGTAAATTATGCGCAGAGATTACAATTACTTTAGCTATTTCTCGTGACAACTTTTGCACATAACGCCCAACATCATTCGTACTTTTTACTTGGTCAAGAATGATGACAAATTCATCCCCTCCAAACCTTGCCAAAGTGTCAGACTCCCTGACCAAGGCACTCAAACGTTCAGCAACAGCACAAAGTACTCGATCACCGATATCATGACCTAGAGAGTCGTTGATATTTTTAAAACGATCCAGATCGATGAACAAAATTGCTAAACGAGTGTTCATTCGTTTAGCTCTAGCAAAAGAATGCCCTAACCGATCTTGAAACAGTAATCGATTTGCCACTTTGGTCAGTGGATCATGATTCGCCAAATACTCTAGATTAGCCTCACTACTCAATAATTCCTGATCACGAACCTCTATCTCAGCCAACATCTCATTAAAACCATTAATCAAGCTTCCCAGCTCATCACGACTAGTATTTTGAACCCGGAGTGAATAGTTCTTCTCTCGTGAAATAGTTTGCATAGATAAGGCTAAAGATTTAATCGGTCCAGAAATTAATCGCTGTAGGCTATTCGCCAATACAAACGCCAATAACGAATAAATAATGAAAACAGCACTTCCAATCCAAGCATAACGAATCAGAACATTATTCACCTTAGCGAGATCAACCCTGAGCATTAACTGGCCAAGAATCTCGCCCTTATAAATAACCGGTTCAAAAATATCAAGATAGTCAGAGGAGAACACATCCCCTTGGCGCAATATTGTTTCAGCTTTTAATA
>JAOZLQ010000171.1 GCA_029934755.1 Desulfuromusa sp.
GAAAGCTCCATGGGAGTCAAGCCGCATTCCCGGGCTATTTCGTCACTATGTCGGGGTTCATGCCCCAGTATTTTAAAAACTTTTAGTGCTGATCCGTCAAGTTGTGCTGAAAAATTGTTGTATTGTTTCTGTTCTTGTTGCGAAGGTTGATTTGGCCAGAGTGATTGGAGAATATCAGTCGCTTCGGTGACAAGTTGGGCTCCTTCTTTCAATAGTCGGTTAGTGCCTTTACTATTGGGATTTTGCAGGGCTCCCGGAATCGCAAACAACTCACGTCCTTGCTCCAAAGCGAAGTCTCCAGTAATCAATGAACCACTTTTCTCGGCTGCCTCGACAATTAACACTCCATGACTTAAACCACTGATGATCCGATTTCGACCAGGAAAATGGCCGGCAAGTGGGGGTGTCTCGGGTGGGTATTCGGTGATAATTGCATTTTTCTGCTGGATTTCATGGAATAATTTACTATTTTCAGGTGGATAAATCCGATCAATGCCACAACCGAGAACGGCAATTGTTGAGCCTTTTGCATCAAGGGCACCCCGATGTGCCGCACTATCAACCCCACGTGCCAGTCCACTGACAATACAGATATTGTGCTGTGCAAGAGTTGTCGCCATGTTTCTGGTTAAAGCTAATCCGGCACTGGTGGCGCGCCGTGAACCGACAATCGCGAAGCAATCATTCCCAGGTAGTTTTCCACGTAAATAAAGAAGTGCTGGCGGATCATGGATCTCACGCAACAAGGGGGGATAATCATCATCCCAAAAACTGATCAGTTGGACTTGTAATGATTCTAATTTGTTACAGACTTGTTGGAACTTTTGATCATTTGCTGCTGGGACTTTATTGTATAATTTTTCGGATAGCCCGGCTTCCCGCCAATGCTGTGGTGGTGCTGATAATGGGGCATTAAAGTTACCAAAATACTGGTGGAGTTTGAATAGCGCTGTTCGTCCGAGACCGGGTGTCAGATGTAGCCTGAGTAACGCCTGTTGTACCGCTTCCATTTTCCCCTCCAAATTTTTCAGTATTCGATACTGCATACAAAAAAAGGATTGAAATTACTCCAATCCTTTTTTTGTTAAGTGTTTCATTTTAAAGAATCAATCGGTTACAACAGAAACCATATCCCCAATAAATGCGGCATCAACACTTTTAATAATGATTGCTGAAGCGGTCTTTGCTTTAGTTTCGATAGTGATAGCCGCACCAAGAACCGCATCCGGTAATTGAACTTCACCGGCCTGTTTGATGATTTCGTTAGATACTTGACGAGGACGGGAAAGGTAAAAAAGGTTTCCGCTTACCAGTCCGTCATCACTTCCCAAGTCAACAAAAATGATATCGCCACTTGAAAGGGTCCCTTTTTCGTCCCGAGCTGCGATGATATAACCTCCCTGATCAGTTGTACCACGCTGCAGGGTGATTTCTTTGCGTTGCGGAATATATTCAAATAGTTCGGCCCCACGTACAATTTCACGGAACACTTTGCCAATCTTAGCAACGACAGTTTCACCGTTGATTTCTGTGATTTGCAGAAATCCCAGATTATTCATCATTGTCCCAATAGGTTGATTGGTCTGCGGATGTTTGATCAACTTCCCGCGCCCGAACAATCCGTAGGTATCGCCAACGGTCACACCTGAGATGTCTTTCATTTTGAGAAAGACGATATCATGTTCAGTCAATAATATTCGATTGTCGACCGAATCAACTAGAATCCCTAAAGATTCTTCATCTGTGAGAATGAAACCATCACCGCTTCCGGATGATTTGATGGTGATTAGTTCTTCAGACGCTGAATTAATAGTTGGTTGTACAAGAAGGTCTGTCCCTATGGTCTGACCAGTTTGTTTGCCGGCCTCCGGGTAAGCCGGGATGATTTCCAGCCGTCCATCCAGAATGTGAACTTTTTGTCCCGGAAAAATTAAATGGGGATTGGTGATTTCTGGATTTTTGGCCCAGATGTTTGGCCAGTAGTAAGGATCATCAATAAACTTTTTGGAAAGATCCCAGAGGGTGTCCCCCTTTTTTATCGTGTAAATTTGATTTTCAGCAGCATATGTCAGACTTGTTCCTGACAAGATCATCAATAAAACCAGCAGCGATAACCAGCGAAAGAGTGTTTGTGTCATCAGTTCCCTCTCAGACAGAGCTATAAACCGTTAATTGATCGGTTCGTTGCTCCGGTAAATTTGTTGCGCTTCCGGGCTTTCTGGAAAGCGGTTACGCAACTGTTCAAGGACGTTGTCAGCTTGTATGGGTTGCCCCATTTGTTGATAAATCTGCGCCAGTTGTTTTAGGGCTGCAGGGGCTTTTATTTGGGCATTTGGGTTAGTAATTATTTGTTGGAGATTGGCCATCGCCAGATTAGTTTTTCCTTGGGATGATTGTGCATTGGCTAGCCAATAGCGGGCATTGGGAGAATATTGGTGATCTGGGAAATTAAGTAAAAATTCCTGAAAACCAGTTTCAGCTTCAGGTAAACGTCCGGCAGCCAGATTCGAAAATGCTGCAAGATAAGATGATGCTGATGCTGCGACATTGACGATTTCATGATTGAGAGTCAGCTGAGTTGGAATTTCTGACGGGATCATAGCTGGAGTACTTGGAGCTTCCATATCTCCAGATGTTTCCAGGGCGCCTTGGATTTGTGTCGAAATGATATTTTCAGCAATCAGTTGTTGTTGTAACTGAGCTAATTGCTGTTGTAACGTCTGCAACTGAGTTGCTTGTTCTTGCTGTTGTTGTTTTATTTCATATAGCTGTGTTTTTAATGCTCCTGATGGAGCAAGGTTCGGTGTCGGAGCACAGGAACTGAGTAAAAAAACAAATCCCAACAGCGAGATAAATCGGGTTGTCATGAATGAGATGGGGCGATTCATAGACTTAAAGAACTCCACACGGAACTTCCACAGTAAAATAATAAAAACTAATCTCTGAAAATTATAGTTTTCTTAACAGGTTGTCAAGCTGGAAGAATGAGAATACTCCAAAAAAGCATTGAAAACATCATTTTTTAGGTGAGATTTCCCGTGTTGGAAGATTTAGGTGTCGCCCTGATGTCAAAATAATTCCCCGAGCTGTTGTATGTTTTTTGAGGAAACTTCTTAGTTCCATAAATTTCTCAACAGGCATGTCTTGATATTTTGGTAATTTATTGTCCCGTCACGCTGGTGAAAACCATGGACTTTAGTCCAAGACTTTCAGTTGCACCTCATTTTGTCATTCCTGCGTAGGCAGGAATCCAGAGGTTGTAGCGAATTCTGGATCCCCGCCTGCGCGAGGATGACGGTCAATGGTCGAAATGTTTGTCGTAGAATGATATTTATTTATCTCGGGGATACGGGACCTTAAAGCCCCGGAATTCCGATAGGGCCGGGAAGATCGGGGATACCACATCCTGAAAGCGAGATTGCGATAAGCAAGATAAGTATTAAGACCGCCAACTGTTTCATTCCAACTTCTCCTAAGAACATAATATTGATGATAATATCCTGAACACTCAACACCTATTTCTATCGTCAGAATCGAGAACTATCGACCTTTTTGATTGAAATGTGAGATAAGCCTTTCTAGCAAAATGCGGCAATAATGCGGCTATTTTTTTGCTACCCACATACTGCTCCAAATTTTCTGTTTATGCTATGCTCCGCCAGTTATTTTGCTAATAGATATTTCCCAGGGAACTTAAATGTCACTAAAAACAAATCAAAACCGCCCCGAATTGCTGCTGCCTGCCGGGGATATGCAAAAATTGAAAACAGCAATCCGCTTTGGTGCTGATGCGGTTTATCTGGGAACCGCCGATTTTGGGCTGCGGGCACATGCTGGTAATTTTGATATCGACCAGTTACGCACGGCCCGGCAGTTGACACGTGAGGCAGATGTTGCTCTCTACCTGACTCTCAACGCTTCGCTCCGCCCGGATGAATTTTCCGATTTGGAAAACTTGCTTGAAGAACTGAAAGTCCTTGATCTGGACGCATACATTGTTGCTGATCCCGGAGTATTGGCGACCATTCGCAGGGTTGACCCGCAACGTTCAATTCATATCTCTACTCAGAGTAACAGTTGTAATCCGCAGACCGCTGAATTCTGGCGCAGTTGTGGTGCCAGTCGGATTAATCTGGCCAGGGAATTAACCCTGGATGATATCTGCGGTTTTGCCGGGCAGACCGAGATCAAGTTGGAATGTTTTGTCCATGGTGCCATGTGTGTCGCCCATTCGGGACGCTGCCTCCTCTCTACCGCGTTGCTTGGACGTAGTGCCAATCGCGGTGATTGTGCTCAGCCCTGTCGCTGGAATTATGCGCTGGTTGAAGAGACCCGCCCAGGGGAGAGTTTTGCCATTGAAGAGGATTATCGTGGCACCTATATCATGAACAGTCGCGATCTCTGTCTGGTGGAGCAATTGCCGCAGTTGCTTGCTGCAGGTATCGACAGCTTCAAGGTTGAAGGGCGGATGAAGAGCCTTTACTATTTGGCGACAACGGCGCGGGTTTACCGTGATGCCATTGACCGGCTCGCTGTTGATCCAACTGATATTGATCCGTGCTGGCGGGAGGAACTGGAAAAAGTCAGTCATCGTCCCTACGATACTGGTTTCTTGTTTGGTCATGAGGATGCCAAAATTCATGCT
>JAOZLQ010000172.1 GCA_029934755.1 Desulfuromusa sp.
TTTTTCCGACACCCTGTTCGGTCATCGCAAGGGGGCTTTTACTGGTGCTGATTCACATCGTGACGGTCTGCTCAAAAGAGCTAGTGGTGGGATTCTATTTCTAGATGAAATCGGTGATTTAAACCAAACATCACAGATTAAATTGTTAAGATTACTGCAAGAATGCGAGTACTACCCTCTGGGTTCTGACCTTCCACAAAAATCGAATGCTCGCATATTAATTGCAACCCATTGCAATCTCAGTCAGCCAGGAAAACATCAAACATTTCGTAGAGATCTTTATTATCGACTTCAAACTCACCAGGTTCATCTCCCCCCACTGCGGAAGAGACTGGAGGATCTGCCATTCTTGGTCGATATGTTACTCGATAAAGCCGCTAAAAAACTCAACAAAAAAAGACCTCGGTACCCAAAGGAATTACTGCCCCTATTAAAGTGCTACTCTTATCCTGGGAATATTCGTGAACTGGAAACCATGATATTCGATGCGGTCAGTAAGAATAAAACGGGAACGATACCTTTAGATACATTTCAGGGAAGGATATTCAAAGATCGTTCTCAGTCTGAGCAACCCACTTTGACTACAAGCGATAAAAAGAATATATTCATTCAGTTAGAAGAACTTCCAACTTTATCAGAATCTAATCAGCAATTAATTAAAGAGGCCATTCATCGCGGATATGGTAGCCAAACTCTGGCTGCTAGAATCTTAGGAATTACTCAACCTGCTTTAAGTCGACGATTAACTAGACAAAGACAAAAGTAAATTCATTAATCACAGGTACCAGATGTATTTCTTACGTTTAACAGCATATTTCTGATTTATGAGGTTAAAATGACTGATATTCCACCCCACCACCTGAACGAGGAAGAACTCCAAGACTGGCTTGATGCCATGGACAGCTTGTTCCGGGAAAAGGGAGATGAGGGCGTTCGGGAGATTCTACGCACATTGCAGAGTCATGCTTTGAATAAAGGGGTTTTGCTCAATGAAGCGACCCTGAATACTCCTTACGTCAATACCATTCATTGGAGCCAACAACCCGCTTATCCCGGTGATCTGGAGCTAGAAAAGAAGATTGAAAATATCATTCGCTGGAATGCGATGGCGATGGTTCTTCAGGCCAATGATGCTGGCACCGGGGTCGGTGGACATATTGCCACTTATGCGTCAGCGGCAACCCAGATGGAGGTCGGTTTCAACCACTTCTTCCAGGCGGCAAGCGATCAGTATGGTGGCGATCTATTGCTCGTTCAGCCCCATGCAGCTCCTGGGGTTTATGCCCGGGCTTTTTTGGAAGGCACTCTGAGCGAACAACAATTGAAGAATTTCCGCCGCGAACTGCAACCGGAAGGCGGCCTCTCCTCCTACCCACATCCGCGCAATATGCCCGATTTCTGGCAGGTTCCAAGCAGCTCCATGGGGCTTGGGACACCGACCGCAATATATCAGGCCCGATTCATGAAATATCTGGAAAACCGGGGATTGAAACCGAAAAACGGCGGCCGGGTCTGGTGTTTTGTCGGTGATGGTGAAACCGATGAACCTGAAGTTCGTGGCACGATCAATATGGCTTCACGAGACAATCTGGACAACCTGGTGATGGTCGTCAACTGTAACCTGCAACGACTGGATGGCCCGGTTCGCGGCAACGGCAAGATCATTCAGGAACTGGAACGGACTTTCCGCGGCGCCGACTGGAACGTTATCAAGGTCATTTGGGGCAGCGGCTGGGACACCCTGTTGGATCAGGATAATACCGGCGTTCTGCATCGCCGGATGGAGGAAGCTCTGGATGGCGATTATCAGATGTACTCGGTATCCAGCGGGGACCTGCAACGCGAGCACTGGATAGAAAACAATCCGGTGCTGCGGAAAATGATGTCATCCCTGACTGATGGCGAACTACGTGCCATTAAACGCGGCGGGCAGGATCCAAAAAAAATCTACACTGCCTACCATCAAGCTTGCCACAGTGATCAAAAACCGACTGTCATCTTGATCAAAACAGTCAAAGGTGATGGTTTGGGTGCTGCCGCACAGGGACGCAATACCAGTCATCAGAAAAAACATTTTAGTGCCGAAGAAAGACGTGACTGTGCTGCCCGATGGGGGATTCCTTTGGCGAAAGAGGAGATTGATCGCGCAGAATTCTATCGACCCGCGGATGACAGTGCAGAGATGCTCTATCTGCAGCAAAAACGCAAAGAACTACACGGGTTCTTGCCTCGCCGGACGGTCAACTGCCCCGCCCTGCGGGTTCCTGAACTGTCAATTTTTCAGAAGTTTCTAGACGGAACCGGAGAACGTGAAGCAAGCACCACCATGGCTTTTGTCCGCATGCTATCGAGTTTGTTAAGGGATAAAGATCTTGGTCGCTATATTGTCCCGATTGTCCCGGACGAAGCTCGCACCTTCGGCATGGATGGTCTGTTTAAAGAGGTCGGCATTTATTCGGCAATTGGACAACGTTATCAACCGGTTGATGCGGGGAGCCTGCTCCCCTACCGGGAAACAAAAGACGGCCAGATTCTTCAGGAAGGAATTTGTGAAACCGGCGCTATGGCTTCATTTCTGGCAGCAGGAACTGCCTATGCCGTCCATGGAATTCCAACAATCCCTTTCTATGTTTTTTACTCCATGTTTGGTTTTCAACGGGTAGGAGATATGATCTGGGCCTGTGCCGACATGCTCTGTCGTGGATTTCTGTTCGGTGGCACAGCAGGACGCACTACCTTGAATGGCGAAGGGTTACAGCACCAGGATGGACATAGTCAGATCCTGGCCGGAGCCTTCCCAAATCTTAAAAGTTACGATCCAGCTTTTGCCTACGAACTGGCTATTATTCTACACGACGGTATTGATCGCATGTATAACCGTCAAGAAAAGATTTTCTATTACATTACTCTGTATAACGAAAACTACCAGATGCCAGCAATACCGGAACAAGCCGATCTGAACGCACAAATCATCAAAGGGATTTACTGCTTCAGAGAAGCTGCCATAACCAAAAAACAGAAGCGCCAAATCCATCTCCTTGCCAGCGGGGTGATGATACAACAGATCCTCCGGGCAGCCGAACTGTTGCAGCAATTCGACCTGACTGCCAATATTTGGAGTGTAACCAGTTATTCTGAACTCTACCGTGATGCGATCAACTGCGAACGAATAAATCGCCTTCATCCAGACAAAGCAGATCAAGCACCCTACCTGCGTCAAATTTTCACTGACCCTGATGATATTTTTGTAGCAACCAGCGACTATCTAAAGGCGCTGCCGAACAGTATCCGCCCATGGATTCCCGGGGCTATGACAGTCTTGGGAACTGACGGCTACGGACTCAGCGAATCACGGGAATCGCTGCGGGATTTCTTTGAAGTCAGTGCCGAACATATCGCTTACGCTGCACTGGAAAACCTTTATCGACAAGGAGATCTGAGCAAAAAGAAACTGCTGGATGCGGGAAAAACATTAGCTATCAACCCGAATAACCCCGATGCTGCTGCACGTTGAGGACAAAAGAATGAATCATCCAGTACTTATGCCGGAGATGGGAGAAAATATTGATCAGGGTATCGTCACCCGGGTTGAAGTTGCCGTTGGTGACAAGGTTGAGATTGGGCAAACTCTGATCGAAGTCGAATCGGACAAGGTTATCCTTGAAGTACCGGCTGAAATATCGGGAATTATTCAGAAACTTCTTGTCAGTGAAGGAGATAAAGTCAAACCGGGAGAGCTGTTTGCGAATATCTCTGTTCAAGATTCCATGAATGACTCAGTAGGACCTGATATCAAACAGGAAATAGACAGTCCCCCGCCTGAGCAAGATATCGATGTTTTGGACCGGCCAGTGGATCAACCACAACCGAGCGCACATACCAATCTACCTGCCAAGAGTGGTTCTGCGGCCACAGTTTATGCAGGGCCATCCGCACAACGCCTGGCTCGTGAACTTGGGATTGCGATAAGTCGGGTATCAGGCACAGCTGAAAATGGTCGTGTCTCCTGCGCAGACATAAAAACTTTTGTGCAAACACAAGGAACAGGTGGGCAGAAGCAATTCACCCATTTACCGGACTTCTCCGGGATCACGGAAATAGAAAGAAAACCTTTAGCTGGAATCACCCGAACAATGGCCCGGAATATGGCTAAGGCGTGGGAGAAAATCCCTCATGCTTGGTTACAGATCAAAGTCGATGTCACCCAGATCGAAGAGATCAGAGAAAAACTGAAAAATCAGACCAATGAAAATAAGAAACCAAGCTTAACCGTTTTCATACTGAAAGCACTGGCACAAACCCTTCAAGAGTTTCCCAAGTTCAATGCCTGTTTTGATGATATGGCTGAAGAGCTGGTGATCAAGAAAGATATCCATATCGGGCTTGCCGTAGATACCCCGCGAGGACTGCTGGTTCCAGTGTTGAAAAATGCGAATCAATCATCACTGCTACAACTTTCCAAACAATTACAGGCATTAACGGCAGCAGGCCGTCAAAACCTATTTGTGGCCGATCAACTGCGTGGCGCGGGTATAACCCTGAGCAATCTTGGTGGAATGGGGATTGACAGTCTGTTCCCGATTATTAATTGGCCGGAGGTTGCCATACT
>JAOZLQ010000046.1:0-6141 GCA_029934755.1 Desulfuromusa sp.
AAATCACTACGCCTTGTAGAGCAAAATTATTGCTTAGCCATCTGATTATTACCCTAATTGGCAGGAGACATTTGTGGCTACAACTAAATACCGACGAATTCTACTGAAGTTGAGCGGGGAGGCTCTGGCCGGTGATCAGGGCTATGGCATTGATCCTGATGTTATTAATGGGATTGCTGCTGAGATTAAAGAGGTCATTGCCCTTGGGGTTGAGGTCGCTGTGGTGATTGGTGGTGGTAACATTTTCCGTGGCCTAGCGGCTTCATCCAAAGGGATGGATCGTGCCAGTGCTGACTATATGGGAATGTTGGCGACCGTCATGAACAGTCTGGCTATGCAGGATGCTCTGGAAAAACAGGGTGTTGTGACCCGGGTTCAGTCGGCAATTGATATGCAACAAATTGCTGAGCCTTATATCCGTCGTCGGGCAGTGCGTCACCTGGAAAAAGGGCGCGTTGTTATTTTTAGTGCCGGCACTGGAAATCCGTATTTTACAACCGATACCGCCGCTAGTTTGCGGGCTATGGAAATTAATGCCGAAGTCATTCTCAAGGCCACCAAGGTGGATGGCGTTTATACCGCAGACCCAAAGAAAGATAAGAATGCAGTTAAGCTACCGACATTAACCTACTTAGAAGTTTTGCAGAAGGGTCTACAGGTTATGGATGCAACTGCAACTTCGCTGTGTATGGATAATAATCTACCGATGATTATTTTTGATATGACTCGCCGTGATAATATTAAAAAGGTTGTTCTTGGTGAGAATATCGGAACAATTGTCAAGGGAGGTGACGGGAATGATTAAGGAAGTTTTGAGTGAAGCTCGTGCCGCGATGGACAAAGCTGTTAAGTCCTTAAAAAAAGAGATGACCAAGGTTCGTACCGGTCGTGCCAGCGTTTCGTTACTGGATGATGTCAAAATCGATTATTACGGAGTGCCAACACCGCTCAGTCAGGTGGCTACTCTTGCAGTTCCGGAAGCACGTTTGATGACGGTTCAGCCATGGGAGAAGAATTTAATCCCCGATATTGAAAAAGCAATTTTTAAAGCGGATCTAGGGTTAACCCCTTCATCAGACGGTTTGTTGATTCGTTTGCCGGTTCCTGCTTTGACTGAAGAACGGCGTCGTGAAATGGTGAAAATCATTAAGCGGATGTCGGAAGATTCGAAAATTTCGGTGCGCAATGCTCGTCGTGATGCCAATGAAAACCTTAAAATGTTGGAAAAAGAAAAAGAGATCACCGAAGATGATCTCAAACGGAGTGAAAAAGAAGTCCAGCAACTTACGGATGAATTTGTCTCTAGTATCGATTCTATCGTGCAGAATAAAGAGCAGGAAGTTATGGAAATTTGATCCTCGAATCTAAAGGGAGAGAAAGATGGCTCTAAGAATCAATGAAGAGTGCATTGGCTGTGGCACCTGTGTGGAGACTTGTCCCTTGGAAGCTATTGTTGAGTCTGGAGATATTTACACAATTACGGATGAATGTACTGAATGTCGCGCTTGTATTGATAGCTGTCCGGTAAATGCCATTGTTGACTGATTAAGCTTTAATGAAATTTTAAAAAGGGCGTTTTGCAGCGCCCTTTTTTTGTTGGTCAAGTTGCTCATAAGATCAATCTCTTGCTGTTCAGATATGACCCGTGTTATTTATCTTAGCTGCGTTTTTTGCTCATAAGTGAATCTAGGTTGTCCTTCTAAGGTTTTATGTATGCCAGATTTTACGAAAATAACCAGTAAGGTGCCCCTTGAACATCTTGCCATTATTATGGATGGTAATGGCCGGTGGGCCAAACAGCGTGGATTGCCGAGGAGTGCAGGGCATCATCAGGGGGTTGAAGCGGTCATTCAGATTGTTGATGAATGTGTTCTTCAGGGGATTCGTTTCCTCAGCTTATTTGCATTTAGCTCAGAAAACTGGGGACGCCCTCGCCATGAAGTCGATGGATTGATGGAGCTGTTGCTACAATTTTTAGCCTCGCAGCGACAAAGGATGTTGGCTGATGGGGTCAAGTTGAGGGTTATTGGTGATCTTTCCCGTTTGCCAGCACCAATTCAAGCTGCGTTGACTGATGCGCAAAAAGATACTTCACAAGGGCAAAAATTGACATTGATTCTGGCACTTTCATACGGTGGTCGGGATGAAATCATGCGTGCTGCCAAGCAAATTGCTCAGCAGGCACTTGATGGTGATCTAGATATTAATCAGCTTGATAACAAATCTTTTTCGACATTTCTCGATACTGGAAACCTGCCAGAACCAGATTTGTTGATTCGGACCAGTGGTGAAATGAGAATCAGTAACTTTCTGTTGTGGCAGACGGCATATGCGGAATTATATTTCACTGATGTCCTTTGGCCCGATTTTGACAGAGTAGAATTGCAGAAGGCCCTAGATGATTATTTGCAGCGTAAGCGTCGGTTTGGACTTACTGATGATCAAGTCGGGGCGCAAAAAGGAGAATAACGATTAAACAACGTATTATCACTGCTATTATTGCTTTGCCGTTACTGATTTTACTGCTTGGATATGCCAACCCTGCAGTTTTTTCTATTTTTCTGGCACTGGTTCTGTTTTTAAGCTTGATTGAATTTAATCGGATGGGATTAGGTGCTGAGCATCGTTTGGAGCAGTGGCTTGCTGCTATCTTCGGTACGGCAGTTATCCCTATTTTGTTTTATAATAATCTAGAGTTGCTGTTCCCTTTGATCACCGGGGCGATGTTGATTTTTTCTTTACTGTTTCTGTTTCGACTGCCGTTGATTACTGAAGTTCATCATCGACTTGGCTGGATTATTCTCGGGTTGGTTTATCTGCCTTTTCTCTTGGGGCATTTAATCCCATTGCGATTGTTGACTGATGGTCGGCAATGGATATTTATGACCCTCCTGGTGATCATGAGTTGTGATACGTGTGCTTATTTTGTTGGTAGTAAAATTGGTAAACGTAAGCTGTATCCTGCTGTTAGCCCCAATAAAAGTATTGAGGGAGGAATCGGTGGTCTGATTGGTTCTGTTCTTGCTGTCATGGTTGCAAAATTTACTTTTTTGCCGGTTCTTGGTTTTATTGACGCTGTGTTAATTGGGCTATTTCTTGGGGGAATGGGACAACTTGGGGATTTGTTTGAATCCTTATTAAAACGTGCCTGTCAAGTGAAAGACTCCGGGACGATAATTCCCGGACATGGGGGGATGCTGGATCGTCTGGATAGCTTGTTGTTTGCTTTCCCCGTCGTTTATTATATTGCACGTTACGGCTACGGAGGCTGAGAGCGGGGTTGAAAAAAATAGCAGTTCTTGGCTCGACTGGATCGATCGGGGTCAGTACTTTAGAAATAGCAAAAGCATTTCCTGAACGCTATCAGGTGATTGCTTTGACCGCTGGCAATAATATCAATCTATTGCAGAAGCAGATTGAAACCTTTCGTCCGAGTATCGTCTCTGTTGTTTCAGAACAAGCTGCGGAAAAACTGACTTTACTCCTTCAAGGGATCGAGGTTCAGGTTTGCTATGGTATTGAAGGGATGATCCGCTGTGCAACTGTCCCTGAGGTCAATATGGTTGTTGCTGCAGTTGTTGGCGCGGCTGGATTGGTGCCAACCATGGCCGCGATTAAGTCAGGGAAGGATGTTGCTCTGGCTAATAAAGAAACCCTGGTAACTGCTGGTAGTCTGATCATGGCAGAAGTCGAGCGGCAAAAAATCAATCTAATTCCTGTCGATAGTGAACATTCAGCAATTTATCAATCGATGGCTGGTCATCGTCGTGAAGATGTCCGACGATTACTTCTGACCGCATCCGGTGGTCCATTTCGAGAGTATTCCTTAGCACAGTTCGAAACGATCACACCTGTCGATGCCCTTGCTCATCCGAATTGGGATATGGGTAGAAAAATTTCAATCGATTCGGCGACCATGATGAATAAAGGGTTGGAGGTGATTGAAGCCCGTTGGTTATTTGATTTTCCTGCCACTATGATTGATGTGCATATCCATCCAGAAAGTATTATCCATTCATTGGTTGAATATCAAGATGGAGCGGTTATGGCTCAACTTGGCATTCCGGATATGAAAACTCCAATTGCCTACGCACTATCCTGGCCGGAACGGTTACCTTTGGCTCAGCAGCCCCTTGACCTTTGTAAAATAGGGCAATTATCATTTTCCCAACCCGATACAGAGCGTTTTCCTTGTCTGCGACTTGCTTACGCTGCTTTGGATATGGGCGGAACAGTTCCCGCGGTGATGAATGCGGCAAATGAAGTTGCGGTTGAGGCTTTTTTAAATAACCAGCTCAGTTTTTTGAGTATTTCACAGGTGATAGAGAAAACTATGTATCAGCATCAGGGTGAAGATCTCACCACTATAGAACAGGCTCTCCATGCCGATCTATGGGGTAGACATAAAGCGCGTGAATTGATTAGTGGAGGATTGGTATGACAACGATTATAGCTGGCATTTTGATGCTGGGAGTCCTGGTTTTTGTTCATGAGTTAGGGCACTTTGTCATCGCTAAAATGTGCGGCGTTAAGGTTTTGAAATTTTCCCTCGGATTCGGGCCCAAACTGGTGTCGCGTCGTCGTGGTGAAACCGAATATCAGGTTTGTGCCATTCCTCTCGGTGGATATGTGCAGATGCTCGGTGAAGGGAGCGGAGAACAGGGAGAAGATGTCGAACTCTCCGCTGAGGAGAAAGCTCGTTCTTTTGCGGAACAATCGGTTGCCAAGCGGTTGGCAATTGTTTCCGCTGGTCCGGTAATGAACCTGATTCTCCCACTACTGATTCTGCCCATCTCTTTCATGGTTGGTGTACAGATGCCAACCTATCTAGAAGAACCTGCTTGCGTTGGTTATGTCGTGCCAGAGTCAAATGCAGCTGTAGCAGGCTTTCAAGCTGGTGACTGCGTGACTGCGGTTAATCAACTTCTGGTTGAAAGCTGGAATGGATCGAATAAGAAATTTCTCTCTCAGGCTGGCGAAGATCTGATTTTCCAAGTTGAACGTGGTGGAAAAGACGTACAGCTGCGAATTTCAGCAGAGAACGACAGCTTGCAAGGCATGCAGGCATTGGGTTTATTACCCCAGCAGGTTGCGCGCATTGGTGGGTTGGCTCCAGATATGCCTGCAGCAATCGCTGGTATTATGGAAGGCGATTTAATTTTACAAATAGAAAGTTACCCGATTTATTCATGGTACGACCTTAAGGGGGCTATTCAAAAAATTGGGGACAAAGTCGTTCCTGTTCAGTTGGAACGTGCTGGAGAACAGCTTATTGTCGAATTGACACCTGCCCAACGTGATGGAGAAGGTGACTATCTCCTTGGTATCAGCCCATTTTATAGCTCAGAAATGAAGCGTTTTGGTTTTATTGATGCTGTAGGTGAAGGAGCTTCTAAGACTTGGGAGTTAATTGAACTGACGATTGTTTTTGTACAGAAACTGTTTACTGGTAATGTTTCAACAAAAAATATCGGGGGTCCAATTACTGTTGTCCAAATTGCTGGTCAGGCAGTGCAAACTGATCTGTCGGCGATCTTGTCGGTTTTGGCTTTTATCTCAATCCAATTAGGAATTTTAAATTTGTTGCCGATCCCGATTTTAGATGGCGGTCATATTCTTTTTTACGTCATCGAATTGATCATTCGTCGACCCGTGTCGATTCGTGTCAGGGAAATAGCTCAACAGGCAGGAATGGCTATGTTGTTGATGCTGATGGTTTTGGCTTTTTATAACGATATCATAAGGCTGTGGGGTTGATGGGGAACAGCGAAGGGCTAAAAATTCTTGCTGTTGATAGTTCATCTTTAACCGGGAGTGTTGCGCTGTGTCGTGGAGAATCTCTGGTTGCTGAAGTTCTATTAAATGTTCGAAGTACCCACAGTGAAAAATTACTCAAGCAAATTGATTTGCTGTTGTGTGAAGCCGGTTGGAACCTTAAGGACCTCGATCTTCTTGCTGTGGTTACCGGGCCCGGCTCTTTTACTGGGCTGAGGATCGGTATTGCGACTATCAAGGGGTTGGCTCAGGTTCTGAATAAGCCGGTTGTTCCTGTTTCATCTTTACAAGCCGTTGCGATGAATTTGCCATTGCTGTCGGTTCCAATTTGTACCTTTTTAGATGCTCGGAAGAAAGAGGTCTATT
>JAOZLQ010000046.1:6151-13905 GCA_029934755.1 Desulfuromusa sp.
TGCCAACTGTTTGAATGGCACTCTGAATTTGGTCCTATTGCAATTGGCGATCCTTCTGTTTTGCCCCCGGAACAGTTATTAGCAAAATTACCAGAGGAGGTTGCTCTGGTTGGGGATGGTGTTTTAATTTATCGTCATCTCATTGATGAGATGACTGCTGGGCGCGCTCTGGTTCCCGTCGCTACCACTCACCAATTGCGTGCTGTCCATGTTTGTTGGCTTGCACTACAGGCTTGGCAAACTGGTTCGGTTCAGGACGCAGCTCAGATATTGCCAACTTATATTCGACCTGCGGATGCGGAATTAAATTTATCTGCAAAACAAAGCATTTAAATCGGGTTAATTGTTGACAATTTTGAGTCAATTTGGTTAGTTTATGGGGAGATTTTTCAGTTTAATTTCACTTACATGTGTGGAGGTTCCAATGGACATTGATCAGACCCTTTTGCAAAATCTTACCGAGACTAACCCTCGTTTCCGCATGCTCTATGAAGAACATAGTCTGTTTGAGAAACAGTTGTCGGAGTATGATAAAAAAGGATACTTGTCCCCACAAGAAGAGCTGGAAAAAAATAATGTAAAAAAAATGAAGCTGGTTGGTAAGGACGAAATGGAGAAAATTATTCAGTTAGTTACCACCTGACCCCGTTTTGTAACAACGGGATATTTCGATACAGCAAAGGGTTTAAGCGGATGCTTAAGCCCTTTGCTGTATTTAGAACGGGATGTTCTTTTTTGTAAGTAGATTATTTATTGATTATCCGCTAGTTTGCATGAAAATTGAAATTTTTAGGAGGCACAGATGGAATTGACCGGGTCACAGATTTTGCTTGAATCTCTAAAACTTGAAGAGGTGGATACTGTTTTCGGTTACCCTGGGGGGGCAGTGATCAACATTTATGATGATCTTTTTGATTCATCTATCAATCATGTTTTGACCCGGCATGAACAGGCTGCGGTTCATGCTGCAGATGGTTATGCTCGTTGTACTGGTAAAGTTGGGGTCGCTATTGCTACCAGTGGTCCTGGTGCGACCAATACTGTAACTGGAATAGCAACAGCCTATATGGACTCGATTCCGATGGTTATTATCACCGGGCAGGTGCCAACTCCACTCATTGGCAATGATGCTTTTCAAGAAGCTGACATGTGCGGTATTACCCGTCCCTGTACCAAACATAATTTTTTGGTTAAGGATATTCGTGACTTGGCTAAAACGATTAAAGAAGCATTCTATATCGCTCGGACTGGTCGACCTGGCCCGGTATTGATCGATTTCCCAAAGGACATACAAGTTACCAAGCATCAGTTCAGTTATCCCGATAAGGTTCATTTGCGTGGTTATAACCCGACATATGCCGGAAATAGCCGGCAGATTGAAAAAGCTGCAAAAATGATTCTCGCTGCTCGTAAACCGGTTTTCTATGTCGGTGGAGGAATCACCCTGTCAGGGGCTGATGATGTGTTGCTTAAACTGGCAGAACAGACCCAGATTCCGGTAACAACAACGTTGATGGCGATGGCTGCTTTTCCTCAGCGGCACCCTCTGGCTTTAGGAATGTTGGGGATGCATGGAACGTTTTATGCCAATATGTCAGTCACAGATTGCGACTTGCTGATTGCTGTCGGTTCCAGATTTGATGACCGGGTGACTGGTCGCATTGATAGTTTTGCTGAGAAAGCCAAGATTATTCATGTCGATATCGATCCAACTTCGATCGGTAAAAATGTGGAAGTAGATCTGCCAATTGTTGGTGATCTGAAAGATGTCTTGAGTAAATTGTATGGTTACCTGAATAAAAATTCCGAACTGGTAGAAGATCTGGTCGAGGCGACGGATGAGTGGCGTACAACGGTTGCTGAGTGGAAAGAACGTCATCCAATGACGTATCGATCCTCTAAGTCGGTGATCAAGCCACAGTTTGTTATCGAGAAAATCAGTGAAATGACCGATGATAATGCCATTATTACCACTGAAGTCGGTCAGCATCAGATGTGGGCAGCCCAGTTCTTTGCTTTCAGACAACCGAAAACATTTTTAACTTCTGGTGGTTTGGGGACTATGGGGTTTGGTCTTCCCTCTGCTTTGGGGGCCCAAGTTGCTTATCCCGATCGGCAGGTGATCGATATCTCTGGTGATGGTTCTTTTCAGATGAACTCCCAGGAGTTGGCAACTCTGGTGCAGTATAAGTTGCCGGTAAAAATTGTTATTCTCAACAATAATTATTTGGGAATGGTGCGACAGTGGCAACAAATGTTTTTTGAAAAACGCTATAGTCAAACTGTTATGGAACTACCGATTGATTTTATCAAGTTGGCCGAGGCCTATGGCGCAACCGGCTTGCAGGCGACAAAAGTTGATGAAGTTGAAGCGACAATCAAGCAGGCTCTGGAAACTCCCGGCCCGGTTCTGATGAATTTTAAGGTTTCCCGTGAAGAAAATGTTCTACCGATGGTTCCGGCAGGTAAGGCAATTAATGAAATGGTTCTCGCATCTTAATTGAGTGATATGACCAATTATGGTCAGGAGGATAGATCAATGAAACATACAATTTCGGTTCTGGTGGAGAATGAATTTGGTGTTCTTTCCCGAATCTCAGGATTATTTTCCGGGCGTGGTTTTAATATAGAAAGTCTCTCTGTGGCACCAACGATGGATGCCGCACTCTCCCGTATGACTTTGGTGACGCGGGGTGATGATCGGATTCTGGAGCAGATTACCAAGCAACTGAATAAGCTGATTTCGACCATAAAAGTTGTCGATTTTACCGGTGGAGAATATATTGAACGTGAATTGGCTCTGATTAAGGTTTCAACCGATGCCGAATCAAGGGCAGAGGCATTACGGATTGTCGATATCTTTCGTGCTAAAGTTATCGATGTAACACCTAAATCTTACACGATTGAAATTACTGGAGCTCCAGCAAAAATAAATGGTATTTTAGAATTGCTGCGGCCAATGGGAATTAAAGAAATAGTCCGTTCTGGCCCGGTTGTTATTGGTCGCGGTGCCAGAGGGGTTGTTGGCTAATTTTTCAAGTCGAGGATTATCTATGCAAAATATAAATCAACCTATTGCTCGTGAGGGTTACCCGTTTATTGCTCTCTTTGGTTTTATTACCATCGTATTTGCCCTCTTGGGTTGGGTTATCCTGACGCTGCTGATATTGTTTCTAACTCTGTTCAGTGTCTATTTTTTCCGTAATCCAGAACGGGTTATTCCAGAAGGTGACGAGCTGGTGATTGCGCCTGCCGATGGCAAAGTTATTTTTGTCGGCGATGTTCAGGAAGATCGCTACTTTAAAGAGCGGGTCACTAAGGTCAGTATTTTTATGTCGGTTTTTAATGTTCATGTCAATCGGGTCCCTTGTCATGGGAAAGTTGTTGAGATGTACTATAATAAGGGGCAGTTTCTCAACGCCTCTTACGACAAAGCCAGTGAATCTAACGAGCAGTCTGGAATTTTGCTGGAAACAGATGGCGGTTCACAAATTCTTTTTGTCCAGATTGCCGGATTAATTGCGCGAAGAATTGTTACTTATCCAATTATTGGTGACGTTCTGCAACGAGGGGCACGCTATGGATTGATCAGATTCGGTTCACGGGTTGACATCTATTTTCCAAAAAATGCCACTGTAACCGTCACTCTTGGTGAACGTAGCGTTGCTGGCGAAACTATTCTGGGGACATTATCTTGACTGATGATTGCTTAAGAAGCGAAAAGCGGGAAAATGTGCGTAAGGGAGTTTACCTGCTTCCTAATCTGATTACTGCGGCAGGAATTTTTGCCGGATTTTACGTCATTATTGCCACAACCGATGGTAATTATGAACGTGCGGCTTGGTTCATTCTGCTGGCAGCAATTTTTGATGGTTTGGATGGAAAAGTCGCCAGATTGACAGGAACCAGCAGTAAGTTCGGGGTTGAGCTCGATTCTCTGGCAGATGTCATTTCTTTTGGGGTGGCTCCTGGGGTTCTTCTGTATGTATGGGCTTTGAGACCTTTTGGTAAACTTGGCTGGTTGGCGGCATTTCTCTATGTGATCTGTGGAGCATTGCGTTTAGCTCGTTTTAACGTCCAAGTTTCCACTGTAGAATCCCGTCGTTTTGTCGGGATGCCGATTCCGGCTGCAGCCTGTATTGTTGCCACTTGTGTCTTGTTGTTTTATGAACTGGGTGGAACCGGTACTGTCAAGATGTTTTCTATGGTCATTCTAGTTTTTCTATTGGCTTTTTTGCTGGTCAGCAACATAGAATACATCTCTCTAAAAGATCCAGAGTTGTTTAAACGCCAGCCTTTTGTCATGCTGGTTGTGGCGATTATGCTGCTGATTGTCATTGTTGCCAAACCGCAAATCATGCTGTTTCTGATCGGGATGGCATACATGGTATCGGGGCCGATAGTTCATTATCTGGGGTGGCGAAAAAAACGGCTGGAAAAGAAAAAAGTTGCAAGGGATTCAAAGATAAATAAGATTGTAAATTGATATTGAGCCTGGCTCAATATGAAATAGCTTGACTTGTTTGTTTGTTTTATGTTGAATCTACCGTTATTCAAAAGCATTGAAGAGGAGCAGTAAGCGTATTTTTTCGTTCGAGAGAGCCGGTGGTTGCTGTGAACCGGTACGAAAAAACGCTGAACTCACCTTGGAGCTGCAGGGATGAAGCCATTAAAAAGGTTAGTTTCTGTCGTGACCCTGCGTAAAGGGGAAAAGAAGGTTCGCTTTTGTTAGTTGATTGAAGGCGGATGAATCAGGGTGGTACCGCGAAGTTAAAACTTTCGCCCCTGTCTATTTTATAGGCAGGGGCTTTTTTAATTGGTGAAAGGGGGTGGTTCTTAAGTGGAATCTGACCTAGGTGACCTAATGGTTATTAAATGTCTAAGTAATGAAGTCAACACGAACTACCCCGGATCTGAGTGATCGGGAAAACTTTCAAGGAGTTATATTATGAGTCAAAAAGAAAACATTATTATTTTCGACACCACCTTGCGTGATGGTGAACAATCTCCTGGCGCAAGTATGAATATTGAAGAAAAATTGCGGATTGCCCACCAACTGGAACGGCTGAATGTTGATGTTATAGAAGCTGGTTTTCCAATTGCATCTGATGGTGACTTTGAAGCTGTAAAAAAAATTGCCCAGACTATTAAGCGACCTCAGATTGCAGGGCTTTCACGCTCAAATAATATGGATATTGATCGGGCTTGGGACGCTTTAAAATATGCTGGTGATCGTGGGCGGATTCACACCTTTATTGCTACTAGTGATATCCACATGAAATATAAATTGAAAATGAGCCAACAGGAAGTTTTGGATACCGCCGTTGCTGCAGTGACTCGTGCTGCTGGATATACACCTAATGTCGAATTTTCTGCCGAAGATGCGGTGCGGACTCAACTGCCGTTTCTTGCTCAGATTATCAAAGCGGTTATTGAGGCAGGGGCAACGACGGTTAATATTCCTGATACGGTTGGTTATACGATTCCGTCAGAATATTATGACATTATCAGCTACCTAAAAAAGAATGTCAGTAATATTGATAAAGCGGTTATCTCCGTTCATTGTCATAATGATCTTGGCCTGGCTGTTGCTAACTCTTTAGCGGCGGTACAAGCTGGAGCACGTCAGCTTGAATGTACCATTAACGGTATCGGTGAACGGGCCGGTAACTGCTCCCTTGAAGAAGCGGTTATGACGCTACGGACTCGTCATGAGATTCTTCCATATACTACCAACGTCGTGACTGAACAAATTACTCCTTCGAGTAAGCTGCTTTCGACGATTACTGGTATCCATGTACAACCCAATAAGGCGATTGTTGGAACCAATGCCTTTGCTCATGAAGCAGGAATTCACCAGCATGGTGTGTTGATGGATAAATCGACTTACGAAATAATGACTCCTGAGTCTGTTGGCTTAAACCAGAATAAATTGGTTCTTGGAAAACATTCCGGTCGACATGCTTTTATTGATCGCTTAAAGCAACTTGGTTACGATCTTTCCAAAGAGGAGATTCAAAAAGCTTTTGTTCGTTTTAAGACTTTGGCTGATTTGAAAAAAGAAATTTTTGACGAAGATCTCGATGCCATTGTTGCTGATGAAGTTTTGCGTGTTCCCGAATTCTATAAGTTAGAGCAGATGAATGTGAGTTCAGGTTCCTTCGCCGCTCCGACAGCGACAGTTGCTATGGAAATCAATGGAAAAATTAAGAGGACTGCCGTGATGGGTGATGGACCCGTTGATGCGACTTTCAAGGCGATCAAAAAACTTACCAAAAGTAAAGCGACGTTGCTTAACTTTTCTGTCGGTGCAATCACAGGTGGAACGGATGCCCAAGGGGAGTGTAGCGTACGTTTACAATCTGCAGAAGGGCGAGAAGTCCTTGGTCAGGGTGCTCATCCCGATATTATCGTTGCCAGTGCCAAAGCCTATATTAATGCATTGAATAAGCTGGTTGTTGCTGAAAAACGTTCTCATACCAACATCTGATTGTCATTGAAATGGAACCTACAGGAGCACTTATGGGTAAAACGCTAGCAGAAAAGATTTTTGATAGTCATTTAAAGGATGAACCGTTTCAGGGGACTAAGATTCTTAATCTGGATCGTGTGCTCTGTCATGAAATTACGACACCGATTGCTATTGCAGATTTAATCTGGAGAGGTAAAGATCGAGTCTTTGACCGTGATAAATTGAAAGTTGTGATTGATCACGTTACCCCATCCAAGGATACAAAAACCGCGACCCAGGCCAAAATTTTGCGGGATTGGGCTCGCCGCCATGAAATCCCCGATTTTTTTGATGTTGGTCGTAATGGTGTTTGTCATGCGCTGTTTCCAGAAAAAGGTTATATCCGTCCTGGATTCACAGTAATTATGGGAGACAGTCACACTTGTACTCATGGTGCTTTTGGTGCTTTTGCCGCAGGTGTTGGAACCACAGATCTCGAAGTTGGGATTTTGAAAGGGGTCTGTGCCTTCCGTGAGCCGGCAACTATCCGGGTCAATCTGAACGGAACTCTTGCCGCAGGTGTTTACGCAAAAGACGTCATCCTCCATGTTATTGCCCAATTGGGAGTCAATGGTGCCACTGATCGAGTGATCGAATTTCAGGGCCCGATTGTTGAGCAGCTGAGCATGGAAGCACGGATGACTCTGTGCAATATGGCGGTGGAAGCTGGCGGCACTTCGGGAGTTTGTATGCCCGACATGACCACCGTTGAATACCTCTGGGAGTTTATCAAAGACGACTTCGCTGATAAGGAAGCGGCGCTGGCCGATTATCAGCAATGGGTTTCTGATTCCGATGCCATTTATGCCTCAACTCTGGATATAGACGTTTCCGATCTGGAACCGCAAGTGACCTTTGGCTATAAACCCGATTGTGTTAAGTCAGTGCAGGACATGAGCGGGACTCCGGTTGATCAGGTCTATATCGGCACCTGTACCAATGGAAGAATTGAAGATTTGCGTCAGGCAGCGGCAATCCTGAAAGGGAAGACCATTGCCGATTCGGTGCGCGGTATTGTCTCTCCGGCAACGCCTAAAGTCTTTAGTGACGCATTGGCAGAAGGGATCATTCAGATATTTATGGATGCCGGGTTTTGCGTCACTAACCCAACCTGTGGTGCCTGTCTGGGGATGAGTAATGGCGTATTGGCCGAAGGTGAGGTCGCTGCTGCAACCAGCAACCGGAACTTCAATGGCCGCATGGGCAAAGGTGGTATGGTTCATCTGATGAGTCCGGAGTCGGC
>JAOZLQ010000047.1 GCA_029934755.1 Desulfuromusa sp.
GAGGGTGAAATTATGGGGTTGCAGCATCAAGAGCTGCCGGTCTGGGGAGTGCAGTTTCATCCTGAATCGATTCTGACAACCAAGGGGATGGATTTGCTCAACAATTTTCTAAAAATAACGTGATGTGGAGTTTGAATCGATGATTAAGGCTGCAATTGCCAAGCTGGTTGAACAACAGGACCTGAACGAACTGGAAATGATCGATGCGATGAATCAGATTATGGGCGGTGAAGCAACACCGGCTCAGATTGGTTCATTTATTACTGCGTTGCGGATGAAAGGGGAAACGATCCCTGAAATTATTGGCGCGGCACGGGTGATGCGGGCGCGAGCTACCCCGATTCAGGTTGGCAATGTGGTTGATATTGATCGAGATGATATTGATATAGATCGTGAAACGATTCTCGATACCTGTGGAACCGGGGGCAGTGGAACGAAGAGCTTTAATATCTCTACCACAGTTGCCCTCGTCGTTGCAGCATGCGGTGCAAAGGTTGCTAAACATGGGAATCGCAGTATTTCATCCTCCTGTGGCAGTGCCGATGTTCTGGAAGAGCTTGGGGTGAAGCTTGATATCTCCCCCGAGCAGGTTGCCAAGTCAATCGCAGAAGCTGGTGTTGGTTTTTTATTTGCTCCAGCATTGCATGGAGCGATGAAGCATGCAATCGGTCCCCGACGTGAGATTGGAATCCGGACAATATTTAATATCCTTGGCCCCTTAACTAACCCCGCCGGAGCAGATCGGCAGGTCTTGGGGGTGTATCGTCGGGAGTTGGTCGAGCCATTAGCGCAGGTGCTGCAACAGCTTGGTTGCCGTTGTGGTTTTGTGGTGCATGGCGAAGATGGTATGGATGAAATTACATTGACCGGTACCACACTGGTAGCGGCAATTAACAGTGATAGCATTGAGTTACACACCGTTGCGCCCGAGGCGTTTGGGTTCGAGCGTTGTCAACTGGCTGATCTGCAGGGGGGCGATGCCCGGCAGAATGCTGCAATTGTCAATGCTGTTCTTGCCGGAGAACCTGGTCCGAAACTTGATATTGTCTTGTTGAACAGCTCTTACGCCTTGGTGGCTGCCGGGCTGGCTAATGGCATTGATGCCGGAATTGAGCAGGCGCGTGATGCGATTACAAGTGGACGAGCCAAGGCGACGCTGGAAACTCTGATCAGGATTACGAACCAATGATTCTCGATCGGATATTACAGACTAAGAGGGATGAAGTTAAGGCAGATCAACTCCGCTTGCCGTTGTCTGAATTGAAAGAGCAGGTGGCAGACTCTGATCAGGTCAGGGGGTTTGCCGCAAGGTTGCGCCAAGCTTCTGTCGCTGGAACTGCTATCATCGCTGAAGTGAAAAAAGGATCTCCTTCAAAGGGCATTATCCGTGAAGATTTTGATCCGGTTGCGATTGCTTGTAGTTATGAGCGAGGTGGTGCCAGCTGTCTTTCGGTTTTGACCGATGAGCAATATTTTTATGGCTCACTTGATTATCTCGGCCAAATTCGCTCGCAGGTTGATTTGCCTTTGTTGCGCAAGGATTTTATCATCGACCCCTATCAGGTTTTTCAGGCGCGCGTTTCTGGTGCTGATGCAATCCTCCTGATTGCGGCAGCACTTGAAGATGAACAGCTGCGGGAACTGGCTGAATTGGCAACTGAACTTAAGCTTGATACTCTGTTGGAAGTGCACGATAATGTAGAGTTAGCTCGAGCGCTGTTATTGCCAGTCGATCTGATCGGGATCAATAATCGAAACTTGCAGACCTTTGCCACTGATCTGGTTGTGACCGAACAGCTGGCGGGAAAAATTCCCCGGCAGCAATTGGCAGTTGCCGAAAGTGGTATTCATAACCGGGCTGATATTGAACGCTTGCAGCAGGCTGGTGCCGGTGCTTTCTTGATCGGTGAAAGTTTGATGCGGGAAACTGATATTGAAATGAAATTGCGTTCATTGTTGGAGAACCTTTGACCGGCAGATTCTTTCCTTCTCCATGAGGGAGGGGATATTGTTTGTGGATGATTTATTAAATGGCGGCAAGCCGAATTAAAATTTGCGGGATTACCAACCTTGAAGATGCTCTATGTGCTGTTACCGCAGGTGCTGATGCCATCGGGTTTGTTTTTTATGAAAAAAGCCCGCGCTATGTTCATCCAGAAAAAGTTGGACAGATCGTTTCGGAGTTGCCCCCTTTTGTGACAACGGTTGGTTTGTTTGTCAACGCCGATCCTGAAATAATCAAGCAAACGATGAGAACTGCGAAGTTAAATGTTGTCCAACTTCACGGTGACGAAGCACCAGAAGATTGTAGCTTGAGTCCATACCCGGTTATCAAAGCTGTGCGGGTCAAGGATGCAGATTCTTTGGTTGGAATCGACAATTATAATGTATCAGCATTGCTTCTGGATGCCTGGAACGATCAGCAGTATGGTGGCACGGGGGAAAGCTTTGATTGGCAATTAGCAAAAAAACTGACTGGTCGGCTACCGATCATTTTAGCTGGAGGGTTGACCCCGGACAATGTTGCGCAAGCGATACAGGTGGTCAATCCCTATGCTGTCGATGTTTCCAGCGGGGTTGAAAAATTCCCCGGACGTAAAAATCACAATAAAATTCGTGAATTTATTAAGCAGGTGAAAGTATGAACTATCAATATCCCGATGAACGTGGCCATTTTGGCAAATATGGCGGTCGTTATGTCGCTGAAACTCTGATGCCGGCACTTCTAGAGTTGGAGCAGGCCTATATGGAAGCCAGTCAGGATCCGGCATTCCAAGAGGAATTCAAATATTATTTAAAACATTATGTCGGTCGTCCCAGCCCCCTCTATTTTGCGGAGCGCCTTACCAAAGAACTGGGTGGGGCAAAAATCTATCTCAAACGAGAAGACTTGAATCATACCGGTGCCCATAAGGTGAACAATACTGTTGGTCAAATTTTACTGGCGCGGCGGATGGGAAAAAAGAAGGTTATCGCCGAGACGGGTGCAGGTCAGCATGGTGTTGCTACTGCAACGGTTGCTGCTTTGTTCGGGATGGAATGCGAAGTGTTCATGGGCAAGGAAGATATCCGCCGTCAGTCTCTGAATGTTTTTCGGATGAAATTACTAGGTGCCAAGGTCCATGAAGTGACCAGCGGGACGGCAACCCTGAAAGATGCGATGAACGATGCCCTGCGCCATTGGGTGACCCATGTTCGTGACACTTTTTATGTCATTGGGACTGTTGCCGGACCGCATCCTTATCCTCTTCTGGTGCGTGATTTTCAGACAGTTATTGGTATAGAAGCGAAACAACAGTTGCAAGAAGCAGAGGGACGGTTGCCTGATGTGGCGATTGCCTGTATCGGTGGCGGTTCTAATGCGATGGGGTTGTTTTATCCATTTATCGAAGATCTTTCAGTCAAGCTTCTCGGTGTTGAGGCCGCAGGATTTGGTGTCGAAACCGGCAAACACGCTGCGTCGATTTCTGCTGGTTCCCCAGGTGTCCTGCATGGGAATAAAACCTATCTGTTACAGGATGACGATGGTCAGATTCAGCACGCTCATTCTATTTCTGCGGGTCTTGATTACCCAGGAGTTGGCCCTGAACATGCTCATCTGCAAGATATTGAACGAGCCGAATACGTATCGATTACCGACACCGAGGCGCTGGAGGCTTTTCAGAAGCTGACCCACATTGAAGGGATTATCCCGGCTCTCGAAAGTGCCCATGCGATTGCCCAGGTGATGAAACTTGCACCAACGCTATCGTCAGATAAAATTATACTCGTTAATTTATCGGGACGTGGAGATAAAGATATTCATACTGTTGCAGACGCCTTAGATGTAAAACTTTAAAAGAAAGGAATATGGAATAAGGAACAAGGTTCAAGGAAAAACAGGGTTTAAGACCTTGATCCTTGCCCCTTGAACCTTGTTCCTGTCACTTATGAAATTTACCGAATTAAATCTGCCGGAGGTTGTTCAACGGGGAGTTTCCGATGCCGATTTTGAATCTTTGACCCCGGTACAGGAAGAGGCAATTCCTTTGGCTTTGGCCGGGAAGGATGTTGCCGCTCAGGCACAGACTGGCACGGGTAAAACCGCAGCTTTCTTGATTTCTCTCTTTTGTCGTTTACTTGATAACAAGAATGCCACCAGCAACAACCCTCGTGCTCTGGTGATGGCACCAACCCGTGAACTGGTGGTGCAGATCTGTAAGGATGCTGAATTGCTTGGTCAGCATACCGGGCTCAAGGTACAGCCAATCTTTGGTGGTGTTGATTATGAAAAACAGCGCCAGGCACTCAAAGATGGTGTCGATATTATTGTAGCGACCCCGGGACGTCTGATCGATTATGCCAAACAGCGGGTGTTTTCAATGAGCCGAGTCGAGGCATTGGTGATCGATGAAGCCGACCGCATGTTTGATCTGGGGTTTATCAAGGATCTCCGTTATATCCTGCGCAAGCTACCCCCTTTTGAAAAGCGCCAGACGATGCTTTTTTCTGCAACCCTGTCAGGACAGGTGATGGAACTCGCTTATGAGTTCATGGATCTTGCGGAGCGGGTTGAGATTGCCCCGGAGAAGATGACTGCAGATGGCATTGATCAGATCCTTTATCATGTTTCCAGGCGGGAGAAGTTTGCCTTGCTGCTCGGTTTGATGAAACGGGACAGTGGAATGGAAAGGGTGATGCTGTTTGTTAACACCAAGGTGGAGGCTGAACGACTGAATGCTCTACTGTTGGCTAATGGTGCATCAAGCGCGGTATTATCGGGCGATATTCCACAGAAAAAGCGGATGCGTATTCTTGATCAATTTAAGCTTGGTAGCTTAACCCATCTGGTTGCCACTGATGTTGCCTCCAGGGGAATCCATGTCGATGATGTGACCCACGTCATCAACTATGATCTCCCGCAGGATCGTGAAGATTATGTCCATCGGATCGGACGGACAGCGCGGGCTGGTGCCCGTGGTCAGGCGATCAGCTTTGCCGATGAAGAAATGGTTTACATTCTGGAGGAGATAGAGGCTTATCTCGGTTCCCGAATTCCCAGCGAGATGCCATTGGATGAAGATTTCTGTTTTACTTACAAACGCGCCCAGCCGAAACGGAAACGACCTCCAGTGGAAAAACCTGCTGGACAAAGAAAGCGCAGGCTGCCAAGGCGACGGCCCAAAGGTCAGTCGGAAAAACCTGCTCCAAAGGCTTGAAGTTTTCAATGAATCGAAAAAAGGATTGAAAACAAGGTCAGTAATCAATTAAACTTACAGTTTCGGGTTAGGTTCACGAATGCTCTAGCCTCTTCAGATAGCAGAAATGGTTAAGATGTCACGGATTGAAACAACTTTTGCAGTATTAAAGCAGCATCGGGAAACAGCTCTGATTCCGTTTATTACCGCAGGTGATCCAGATCTAGGTGTGACTGCAGAGCTGATTCAGACTTTGGCCGAAGCAGGGGCAGACTTGATTGAATTGGGAGTTCCTTTCTCCGACCCTATGGCTGACGGACCGACGATTCAGTTTGCTTCGGAGCGTGCATTGGCGGCTGGAACAACCCTTGGTGGGATTTTGCAACTGGTGACTGATGTCCGTAAAAAAACACAAATTCCACTGATATTGATGGGTTATTATAACCCCGTTTTTTGCTACGGACCTGAACGGTTTGCTCGAGACGCGGCTGCTGCCGGTGTCGATGCTCTCTTGCTGGTTGATCTGCCTCCAGAAGAGATCGATGAAATCAGTGTGGCCATGAGAGCGTCCGGGATTGATTTGATTACCTTGCTTGCACCGACAACTCCGTCTGAGAGGATGAAACGTCTGGCTGCAACGGCTGAAGGTTATCTCTACTATGTTTCAATGACCGGTGTCACTGGAGCACAAAAAATATCTCCAAAAGATATCCAGCCTGCCGTTGAGAAGCTCAAAGGGCTGGCCGATGTTCCGGTTGCAGTCGGTTTTGGAATTACTACTGCTGAAGATGCACGAGCGGTTGGCGCTTTTGCTGATGGAGTTGTGGTTGGTAGTGCACTGGTTAAAATAATCGAAGAGAATGGGCAGAGTGAAGAGTTGCTGCCAAAGGTTGCAAAATTTATCATTGAACTTAAGCATGGACTCACCGCCCCCACGAGCTGAACTTTATATTGATTGCTTGACAGCTTAGTTTCGGGTGCAAACTAAAAGGATGTTTCATGGCCTGGTTTCGTAAGAAAAAAGCGTTAACCGCTTCTGTTGTAAAGAAAAATGTGCAGGTACCCGAGGGTGTTTGGACAAAGTGTAAAAACTGTCAGGAAATTATCTATGCCAAAGAGGTGCAGCGGAATCTGAATGTTTGCCCCAAATGTGACTACCATTTTCGGATTGGTGCTCGCGAGAGGATAGACTTGATTCTCGATGAAGGGACCTTTGTTGAGATGGATGCAAAGATGCGTTCGGTTGACTTTCTCGACTTTAAGGACACAAAAAAATATAAGGATCGGATTAAGGCATCGATCAAAAAAGTTGGTGATGGCGATGCGGTTATCTGCGGCGAGGGAGATCTGGATGGTCTACCTGTTGTTGTGGCGGTTTTTGATTTTTCCTTTATGGGTGGCAGCATGGGGTCAGTCGTTGGTGAAAAAATCACCAGAGCGATTGAAAAAGGGTTGGAAACCAATGCTCCAGTGTTGATTTTCTCATCTTCAGGTGGGGCACGGATGCAGGAAAGCATCATGTCTCTGATGCAGATGGCTAAAACCAGTGCTGCTCTGGCAAAGCTGAAAGCTGCCGGGATACCATTTATCTCGGTACTGACTGATCCGACCACTGGTGGTGTGACAGCTAGTTTTGCCATGCTTGGTGATCTGAATATCGCTGAGCCACGTGCCTTGATTGGTTTTGCCGGGCCACGGGTTATTGAGCAGACAATTCGCCAGACACTTCCCGAGGGGTTTCAGCGTTCGGAATATCTGCTTGAGCATGGGATGGTCGATATGATTATTCCACGGAAAGAGATGAAACAGAAGCTGTCTGAGCTGCTCCGAATTTTCACTAAAAACTGATGGCGTTGCAAAAAGTCCGCCCTGCTGTGTTGTAGTATTTTCCCATGACTTTGGCATACTGATGTATGCCTTCAGCCCCGGAAAATCACTACGCCTTGCCGGACGAAATTTTTGCTTAGCCATCTTCCTGATATGGTTTTTTGCGAGAGCATCGGCATTGATGGTGTCGCAAAAATAAAAAAAATACGATGGCATATAACTATCGGGATAGCCTGGATTATCTCTACTCACTACAGTTTTTTGGGATTAAGCTTGGCCTGGAAAATATTCGGGAACTCCTGGATCGGGTTGGCAACCCGCAAGAGCATCTACGGATTATTCATATTGCTGGAACTAATGGCAAGGGGTCAACGGCCGCCGCTCTCGCCAGTATCTTTCATACTGCGGGGATTCCAGCAGGGCTTTACACTTCACCCCACCTCCATAGTTTTACTGAACGGATCAGGATTGATTCTCAGCAGATTGCAGAAGCTGAGGTTGTTGAGTTAATTGAAATGTTGCGTCCGCATGCTGAAGCATTGCGGACCACTTTTTTTGAGTTCACGACAGCTATGGCGTTACTTTGTTTTTATCGCCGTGGGGTTCAATGGGCGATTCTGGAAACGGGGCTTGGTGGCAGACTTGATGCGACCAATGTGGTCATTCCAGAACTCTGCCTGATAACACCAATTGCTCTTGATCACACGGCCTACCTGGGGACGGAGCTAGCTGAGGTTGCTGCCGAAAAAGCTGGAATTTTCAAATCTGCTGTGGCGGTGATCAGTGGATATCAGGATGCAGACGTCAAGCCGATTCTGCAGCAGCGGGCCGCACAGCTGAATATTCCCTTATTACAGTTTGGACACGATTACCATTGGCGTAGTGAGATCGATTCTTTCACTGTTACTGGAGCTATTTTTTCACTGGATAAAGTAAAACCGGCACTGCCCGGTGTTCATCAACAACAAAATTTAGCTTTAGCTGCTGCAGCAATGAGTTATCTTTCTAGCCGTGGTCTTGAAATCAGCTTAGCTGAGATTCGGGAGGGTTTAGAAAAAGTTTGTTGGCCCGGGCGGCTCGAATGGTTGCCGGAACGAATTCTTCTGGATGGTGCACATAACCCAGCCGGGGCAAAAAAACTTGCCGCATACTTGCAGCAGCAGAATCTTGATAAATTGCATCTGGTTGTTGGTTGTAAAGCAGATAAGCAGTCGAGTGAATTATTATCAGAACTGTTGCCGTTTGTCAGTCATGTGTATGCGACTCATCCCCCTGTTGATGAGGTTGTTCCCACCGAGGAGCTGGTGCAACAGGCAAGTGAGTTGGGTGTTTGGGCCAGGGAGTTTCCTGATCCGATTATGGCCATCCAGGCTGCGTTAGAAAATCGATCAGTGAAAGAGACTGTTCTGGTGGCTGGTTCCCTGTTTTTGGTTGCGGCGATCAGAGAGTTTTTACTTCAGGACGTTGATTCTCTGGCAATTACCAGTTAAATGATATTTCTATGAAAAGTTATTGTTCCTGGTGTTGTTGGAATAACAAAAAAAGATACTTTGGAAATCCAATGTTATTGCGTTTTTTTATTTTTATATCTCTCTGCGTTGCTCCCTGTCTGGCAATAGCTGCTGATTTGGATCAGGTTGGTGAATCGGGTCAGCCGGTTCAGCTTGAAGCTGATCAGTTGAGCTATGACAAAGATGCCGGTCTTTATCGTGCGAGTGGAGATGTTAAGCTAATTCAAGGAGATCTTGAAGTTCGCAGTCAGACTCTAAAATGGAATCAAATAAGCGGTGAAGTTGAAGCGGAAGGGGATGTCCAGCTGATTTCTCCGGATGAAGAGCTTTTTGGCAGCAAAGCTCATTATAATTTAAAAAAAGGAACTGGAACGGTAGAAGACGGTCATTTTTATTTGCGTGAGCAGAATCTGCATGTTCGTGGAGAAACGATCGAACGACGCGGGAAGCTCGACTATCGTATCAAAAAGGGGACCTTTACTACCTGTGATGGCGATGTGCCCTCATGGAAGTTTGGAGCTAGCCAAGTTGATGTGACCCTGGGTGGTTATGCCCGTGCCCGCAACACAATTTTTTATCTAAAAAATGTTCCCTCCCTTTATTTCCCCTATATGGTTTATCCAGCAAAAACAGAGCGTGAATCAGGCTTATTGATTCCTACGATCGGTTATTCTGATAAGCGTGGTTTTCAGTATGGTGGTGCTTATTATCAGGTGTTAGGGGTCAATCAGGATGCCACTTTTTACCTCGATTACCTGTCTGAAATGGGGCTTGGCAAGGGGTTGGAATACCGTTATATCTTTGGTCGTGGCAATGCGGGGGAAGCCCGGATTTATCATATGAACGTCGATCAGGTTGATGGGGTTGTGGTCGATGATGAACGCTATGCTCTTGAATGGCAACATGCTGGTTTCTTGCCCGGCGGAGTCCGCATGGTTGCTGACACTGAGTATGTCAATGATGATCAGTATTTTGAAGATTTTGGCAATGTTGCAGAGGAATATAACAAAGATAAGGTGCAATCAGTCTTTTCCCTAAGTAAAAGCTGGGGGAAATATCATCTGGTTGGACAACTGAAATATACCAAGGATCTTGAAGTTGATGATCCTGAAACTTTACAATTGTTGCCGCGCATCAATTTTGACGCTGCTCGGCAGAGGATTGGTGAGTCTGTCTTTTATTATGCTTTGGAAACGGAATACAGTAATTTTTGGCGGCAAGAAGGGTTGCGTGGTGAACGCTTGATGGTGCGACCGATTCTGGCAGCAAGTCTGCAATTGTGGGATGTTATTGGGGTTGCTCCGGAAATTTCCTATCGCGAGCGTTATTATTGGAATTTGAGTGATGATTCTGATTCAGAGAATGAAGGACTTGCTGAATTTACCACCAGAATCAATACTCGGGTGCAGAAAGTTTATCATCGTCCATTTGGTTTGTTCGGTAAATTGCGCCACTCTGTAGAACCGGAGCTGGTTTACAGGTATGTTCCCGAGGTTGACCAAACGCATCTTCCCTATTTTGATCACTATGATGATATTGACGAAAAAAAACAAATCGAATACGCATTGGTGCAGCGCTTTACCATACGATCAGATCGTGTTGACGGAAGTCCCACTTATCGTGAATTATTCTATCTGCGATTGTCACAAACCTATGATCTGACCGATGAAGCTCGTGAACAGAGATTTCAGGAGTTGCGTATTGAGACGCTGTTGTTGCCGACGACATGGCTGTCTTTACAGACCGATACAACGTTAGATGTCGAATCAGGTGATTGGACCAAGGTTGCAGTTGAGGGAAAAATCAAGGATCAACAGGATAATTCATTACGGGTTGAATATCGTTATGATCCAGGCGATGACATTGACTACGGTTCGGTTAACGTGAGTGTAGCTTTTCTCAAGCCGGTTTACCTGAACTATCAACAGCGTTATGAATTCTCTACTAATGAACAGTTGGAGCAGGTGCTTGGTATTGAATATCGACAACAATGCTGGAGCGCGCAACTCTCTTACCGTGAACATGAAGATGACCGTTCTGTTATGTTAACATTCACCATGCGCGGCATTGGTTCGGTCGGGGGTGTTGGCGGTAGTTTGGGTGGGTTTTGATATGAGCCGATTGGATGCAGTGATGTGCGCCATTGGTGATCTGCGAGGTGTTGTTTGAGTTTTGCTCGCGAGCCGGAGACTCCCGGCAGAAAAAATTTACTGACCATCTGCTTGCTTATAGTTATTTTGCTGATGTTCGCTTATGCTGTATTTGGTAGCCGTGGGGTGTTGCGGATTGTTCAGGCTGAACAGCAGAAACAGGAATTAACGCAGCAGCTTTCTGACCTGCAACAACAACAAGAGAAACTGCGCAATAAGATTGAACGTTTACAGAAGGATAAAACGTACTGGGAACAACTAGCCCGGACGAAACTTGGAATGGTTCGTGAGGGCGAACTTATTTATCATCTTCCAGATATCGATACTAAAAAGAAAAGGCAGTAAAAAGAATGAAAGATCAATTACGGCTGGCGATTCGAGTAGCCTTAAAACAATGCTATGCTGACGGTTCCCTGACTTCTGGGGAGTTTCCGGATGAGGTTCAACTGGAAATTCCAAAAAAACCTGACCATGGTGATTTTTCTACTAATTTAGCGATGACTCTGGCAAAGGCAGAGCGTAAAGCACCTCGAAAAATTGCAGAAGCTCTGGTTGCAGCACTTGAGGACAATCCTCTTTGCGATAAAATTGAGATTGCTGGGCCAGGATTTATTAATTTTCGCTTGGCAGCAACCTGCTGGTATGAGGTTCTCGATCAAATCATGGAGCAGGGTGGCGAATTTGGTCGTAGCCAGATTGGTGCAGGGACAAAAATCCAGGTTGAATTTGTCAGTGCCAATCCGACTGGCCCTTTGCATATCGGTCATGGGCGTGGTGCTGTCGTTGGTGATGCGGTGGCTGCGGTGCTACAGGCGGCCGGATTTGAAGTGCAACGCGAATATTATATCAACGATGCTGGTAACCAGATTCAGACGCTAGGGCGTTCGATTTTGTTACGATTACGAGAGTTGCAGGGCGAAACAATTGAGTTTCCTGAAGATGGGTATCAAGCCAAGTATGTTGTTGAGTTGGCTAGCAAATATCGTTCAGAACAGGGAGATTTGTCTGATTTTTCTGAACAGGAAGCAATTGAAATCTGTGCGCGTTTTGGTGTGGAAGAAATTCTGAAATGGATTGAAACCGATCTTAAAGAGTTCGGAATTGAATTTGATCATTGGTACAGTGAAAAAAGTCTCCATGACCGAGGAATGGTTGAGCAAGAACTGACTAAGCTGAAGGCCAAGGGACTTTCCTTTGAGGATGATGATGCACTCTGGTTGCGAACCACTGAATTTGGTGATGACAAAGATCGGGTTTTGATCAAGTCGGATGGAAGTCATACTTACTTTGCTTCTGATGTTGCCTATCATATGGAAAAGTTTGACCGTGGTTTTGATCGGGTTATCGATGTCTGGGGAGCGGATCATCATGGTTATATCCCGCGGATGAAGGCAATGCTGACTGGGTTGGGCCATCCACCTGAAGATCTTGAGGTGTTGCTGATCCAGATGGTTAACCTGCTGCGTGATGGAAAACCGTATGTTATGGGGAAACGGTCTGGTAACTTTATTACCTTGAAAGAGGTTGTCAGTGAGGTTGGCCGTGATGCCTGTCGATTCTTTTTTCTGATGCGTCGCTGTGATAGTCAACTCGATTTTGATCTGGAGTTGGCTAAGCAGCAGAGTAGCGATAATCCGGTATACTATGTTCAGTATGCCCATGCACGGATTTGCAGTATCAATCGAAATGCTGTAGAAGCAGGTATGACGCAACCACTGATTGGAAAAATTGACTATTGCCGTTTAGAATTGGCCGAAGAATTAGCATTGGTGAAGCAGTTGGCCCGATATCCTGAAACTGTTGTTAATGCTGCATTGAGCTATGAACCGCACCGGGTCATTTTTTATCTTCAGGATCTTGCTGCGCAGTTTCATAGTTACTATAATCGCTATAGAGTATTGGTCGATGATCCAGCGACAAGTCAGGCACGACTCTATCTGGTGAATTCTGTACGAACCGTTTTGGCAAATGCACTGAAATTACTGGGTCTCTCAGCTCCAGAACAAATGTAGAAAAAGGGGAAAAGATGAAAGGCACGTCAAAAACAAGAGTTCAGCGGCGGATGGAAAAACGTCAGGCGGTTATTCTGTTGGTACTGCTGCTCGTGGTTTCATTGGCAAGTTTTACCCTTGGCGTGATGATCGGTCGTCGAGGTGCCGAGCGTGATCTGGCGCAAAAGTTTCAGCAGACTGAGAGGGTGTTGGTTGCCCAGACACGAGTTCCCGTTGCCGTACCAACCCCATCACCAGAGACAGAAATTGTGGTGGGTGAGGAGTCCGTTGACGTTGTGACTGAAGAGGTGAAGTTAAGTTTTTACGATGATTTGGCTAAAGAGACTGTCCCACTTGGGAGTGGTATCAACCTGGCTCCACTCGAAGATGAGCAAGTTGCCACAACAGTTCTGCCGCCCATCGATCTTCCAGCTCAGCCCATTGTAAAGAAGGAAAGAGTTGATATTGCTGCTGTTGTTGAAGAAGCAACAGCGAATGAGATAGCTGTCGTTGTATCTGGAAAATCTGGATCGGAGCTGCCGATGGTTGTTCCCAATGGTAGCCATGCTGTCCAGATTGGGTCTTTTGGCGCGGCGGGAGATGCCATAGCTTTAAAGAAAAAGATGTTGGATAAGAAATATCCGGCATTTGTGGTTGAAGCAGATCTTGGTAAAAAGGGACTCTGGTATCGGGTGCGGATTGGACCATATCAAGATTCCACTGCCGCAAAAATTGCGCAGAAACTACTGAAAGAGAAAGAACAGCTTAATGGTTTTATTACCCGCCAATAAGGCGCAAGCGGGGCTGGCCACCGTTGATTTTTAGCTTGACTTTTCCATATTGGAAGTCTATTTTCCAGTGCTCATGTCGCGGGATGGAGCAGTCTGGTAGCTCGTCGGGCTCATAACCCGAAGGTCGGAGGTTCAAATCCTTCTCCCGCAACCAAAGCCGAATTCCTCCACTGGAGGTTCAGATATTTCGGCGGTGTAGCTCAGTTGGTTAGAGCATGCGGCTCATATCCGCAGTGTCCGGAGTTCGAATCTCTGCACCGCCACCATTTTAAAGCCTTTCCCGCTATCGGGGAGGGCTTTTTTCGTTTATAGTTCAGCTTTAATTTCAAAGTGGCAAATAATAATAGGACTTGCTGAGTATATGAAATCATCACCTTTGCAACAGTTGATCATTGACACTATTTCACCTGGGGCAAATCGATTATTGATTGCAGTTTCCGGGG